>JBDSIW010000329.1:0-9811 GCA_039917795.1 Verrucomicrobiota bacterium
TCACGCCTCCATTTCTTCTCGTCATTGTGAGTTGGTGCTATCCACTGACGGGCTGCTGGTGCGCGACAATGGTTCCACGAACGGAACATTTGTGGACCTCAAGCCGGTCATTGAATCCTGGGTTTTCGCTGGACAAACAATTGACCTGGGAGGTGTTTCCATGCTCGTGGAGAACACGGATATCACCATTGCCATTCCAAAATTTCAGCAAGCTCCCATCCTTCAGCACAAGTTTCCCCAGGCTGGCGTCGGTTCCCCAGTCGTGATGCCCGCGGGCGCGTTGGTTTGCCCGCGCCACCTGGAATCTCTCGCCACTTATAAATGCACGCAATGCAGCGAGCTCATGTGCAGCCAATGCCTACATGTAATCAAACGCCTCGGTGGTCAGCCGCTGAGCCTCTGCCCAGTTTGCAGTGGAAAATGTCTGCGCATAATAGCCGAACCACAAAAGAAGAAGACATTTTTGGACACCTTGAGAAAAACCGTTAAAATGTCCCTCGTCACTCTTTCCGGAAAGCCTGCTCCGAGGATTAAAAAGTAAAATCTCCGGAAGGCTCTTACAAGTGAGCCCTCTTGAAAACCTGAGTTCTAATCAGCCCTTGGCACGAATAGCGTCACGAATCTCGGCCAAAAGAACCTCCTCTTTCGTCGGACCGGGCGGAGCGACTGGGACGACCGGCACAGACTTCTTCGTCATGCGGTTCATTCCCTTGACGATGAGAAAAATGCAAAAGGCGACGATTAGAAACGCAATCACGGTGTCAAGAAACGCCCCGTAAGCGATCACGGCAGCCCCGGCATCCGTAGCGTCAGCCAGAGTTTTTACAGGGCCGCCTGCTTTGGTTGGTTTGCCGGGATCCAGATTGATGAACAGATCCTTGAAATCGACACCACCCGTCGCCTTGCCGATCGGCGGCATGATGATGTTGGTGACAAGCGACGTAACGACCTTTCCAAACGCCGCGCCGATGATCACGCCAATGGCGAGATCCACCACGTTGCCGCGCATGGCGAACTCTTTGAACTCTTTGATCATTCCCATAGGTTTTTTCTTTTTGTTTTTGGTTTTTCCGACAATTAAAATTTGTAGGCCAGCGCGGTCACGAGCTTGAGATCGTTTTTCTTTCGGCCCGGAGCGGGTTGGTTGTCGTAGGTATCCTGGAGATAAGTGCGCAAGCTCAATTTGGCGGTGAGCGTGGTTTCAAGTCCAATTTCCGCATTGATGATGTAGTTATCGAGGTTGTCCACCTGCGGAAGAATCTCCACCGATTGCCAGATTTTGGCGCGGTCGTTGAATTTGTGTTCGAAGCGCTCCGCCAGGCGCGCCGTGAAATAGCCGCGCGTTTGATCGCCTTGTTTCTCGTAGATGAAAGCCGGTCCGACTTCGCCGCTGAGCTTGGTGTTTTCTTCCTTGACGAAATAGTAACCCACGCCCGGACTCAAGGTGAGACGATATTCCACATCGGCAATAGAATCGTGCAATCCGTCCAATCGCACGTAGCCATAAGCGCGTTCCGTAAACAAACGGTTGTATTGCCCGAATCCGTGCAACGACTCGGCGTTCTTGACGCTGTTGTTTTCTCCGTAAGTGGCGTCTGCGCCAAACGCGAGTTCATTCTGGTCCCACTTTTTGCCGGTCAAAATATTTCCGGTGAACAACAACGTGTCGCTGTTGCCGCGAGTGAGTGTAAAGCCAAGCGCCGCCGATGTGTCCCAACCCGGCTTTTTCTCGGGCGAGGGTGCCTGGGCAGAAGCGATGCAGGTCGACGCGGCGAGCAGGACGCCGATGATTGGGGTCTTGAAGGTTTGAAGAACAATGCTTTTGGTCGTGTTCTGTTGAATCATTGTGGAATGTTTGATGTTGATGGGTTGAGTTGTTTGGAGAAATAAACCTGAAGCAAGCCCGGAAAACTTATTTCTCTTTCTTGAAAAGCCCTTTGAGCCCGGAGGTGGTTTTGTTGAACTGCTCGGCCGCGCCTTTGCCAATCTCTTTGACGTTTTCGCCAAGTCCAGTGACGGCTTCCAAGCCGGCCTTCATCGCGCTGGCAATCAGCGGTTTCAAAATCTCTTTGCATAATTGCGCGGCCGTCACGCCGTTGGTTTCGGAACCGATATTCTGCAAATAAATCGGTGGTAACGGAACCGTCAACGCCTTTGCGCCCAACCCCGTGACGAGCACGTTGATTTTCCCGCCATTGATCACGACGTCTTTAACAAAAAATTTCTTGCCTCCCTCGCTCGCGGTTTTTCCTTTCGGCGTCGGCTTGACGTCGTCCGGCGAACTTTCCAGATTTTTCAAAATCGTCATGAGATTATTTCCCGTCAAACCGCCTTCAAAAGTAATGAGGGGTTCCTGGATATTGACTTCGTCGATCTCGATGGTGTCCTTGAAGACGGAGGAAAGTTTGACCGCGACCTTGACGTTTCCGACCTCAATAGCGGAGGGCGATTTGTAGTTCTCGGGATTGCCGACAAAAAGTCTGCTCAACTCTCCGTTGCCGTTCATGGGGGAAAGTTTTGCGCTGCCGAGGCGCACCTCGACTTTGGTCAACTGCGGCCCGACGGTTTCGACCCCTTTCTTGACGATGGAATTGAGATTAATGAAAACCAATACGAGCGCGAGAATCACCAGGACGATCACGATCCCCGCGATACGGAATACCCATTTCTTCATGCCGCAATGCTCTCGCGATGCCGAAATGGTGTCAAATGAGATTTCGGCTGGCCGTCCCTTTCGCGAATGATCAACACCAAGACTTCAACACTGAATTTAACAAGCCGCTGATCCGCCAATTCCTGTGCTACCCGCGTTTTTTCATGTGCCGATGGACCGCGAAATAGTAGAGCGTCCCGAGAACCACGAGTCCTCCGATCAACCAGAATGAAATGCGGTGCAGATTTCCCTCCATCAATTGTCGGTCCTGCCCGGCCTTGACTCCCACCCAGCAGAGAACCGAACACCAAATCGCTGAGCCTAAAATAGTGAATAGCGAATACCAGCCGAAGTGCATTTTTACGATTCCCATGGGAATTCCAATGAGATGCCGGACGACGGGCAGGAGTCGCGAAATGAAAACGCCTGCCGACCCAAATTTCTGACTCCAACGCTCGGCGGCATGAATTTTCTCCTCGGAAATCAGGAAATAGCGCCCGTACTTGAGCGCCAGGGAACGACCCGCCCAGCGCGACGCCCAATACATAACCGTCGCACCGATCCACGAACCAATCGTTCCAGCAACCACCACGCCGACCATGCTGAAGCGGCCTTGCTGGGCGAGCATCGCTGCAGGGGGGATGACCAATTCACTCGGCAAGGGCAGGATCGAACTTTCAATCGCCATCAGGAGTACGATGAGCGGATAGCCGCCAGATTCGAGTGCGCCCTGATACCAGGCGAGAAGATCGGTGAACATGATAAAACCTAAGTCGAAAACGCAATCGCGCGCCGCACGCGTGTGCACAGACACGCCAGCGACGCCCACCAGCTATTTAAAATTTTCCGCCGTAAACCGCGTTCTTTCCCAGCAACTGCTCAATGCGCAAAAGCTGGTTGTATTTCGCGAGACGATCCGAGCGGCTCAGCGAACCGGTCTTGATCTGCCCGCAATTGGTGGCGACGGCGATGTCGGCGATGGTCGCGTCCTCGGTTTCGCCCGAGCGATGGGATAAAACGGCGGTGTAGCCATTCCCCTGCGCGAGCTCGACCGCGTCTAACGTTTCGGTGAGGGAACCAATTTGATTCACTTTTACGAGAATGGAATTGGCGGTGCCGGTGTCGATGCCCTTTTGCAGGAACTTCACATTCGTGACAAACAGATCGTCTCCGACGAGTTGAATTTTGTCGCCGAGTTTGTCGGTGAGTTTTTTCCACGTCTTCCAATCCCCTTCCGCGCAACCGTCCTCGATGCTGATGATCGGAAATTGGCCGGTGAGCTTTTCGTAGAAGGAGACGATTTCGTCGCCGGACAATTTCTTGCCGGTGCTTTTTTTGAAAATGTAATTGCCGCTCGCCTTGTCGTAGAACTCCGAGGCCGCGACGTCCAGCGCGAGGAAAATTTCCTTGCCTGCTTTGTAGCCTGCATCTTTTGTCGCCTGCAAAATAACCTCGATCGCTGCCTCGGCGCTATCGAGCTTCGGCGCAAAGCCGCCCTCATCGCCAACCGCCGTCGATAGACCTTTCTTTTTCAAAACCGATTTGAGCGCGTGAAAGATTTCCGTGATCGCTTGCAAGCCTGTGGAAAAAGTATCGAACCCTTTCGGGACAATCATGAATTCCTGAAAATCAATTGGCGCATCGGAGTGCGCGCCGCCGTTGATGACATTCGCCATGGGCACCGGAAGGACTTTGGCATTCGGCCCGCCAAGATATTTAAAGAGCGGCATGTCGAGTTCCGTTGCGGCTGCCTTGGCATTGGCGAGCGAGACAGCGAGGATGGCATTCGCGCCGAGCTTGGATTTGGTTTCCGTGCCGTCGAGGTCGAGCATGGTGCGGTCAACCGAGAGTTGATCCAGCGCGTCGAGACCTTTCAACAATGGGAAAATTTTGCCAGTGACATTTTTGACCGCCTTGGAAACACCTTTGCCCAGATAGCGGGTTTTGTCGCCATCGCGGAGCTCAAGGGCTTCGTGTTCACCGGTGCTGGCACCCGAGGGAACTGCCGCGCGCCCGAGCGCGCCACTGTCGAGAATTACATCAACTTCAACGGTGGGATTGCCGCGCGAATCGATGATTTCGCGGGCCAGGATTTCAATAATTTTGCTCATAGTAAAAAACCAACGAGGGCGAATCATAAGAACGAGCCACGGTGAGTCAAGCGCGCATGGGAAACGCAACCGACTGCCAGATACTGCAATCGAAGATATGAACTTTACCGCTGAAATTAATCGGAAGCGCGGGCACCAACCAAAAGCGCGTTCCTCTTGTAATTGAGGAGAATGAGGGCTTGACATCATCCCTTGGAAATCTCACGGTTCGGCATGAACCAACCCGACAATACTCTTTCCCTTTCCCTCGCAGGGTCAAAGAAAACCACTCGACTGACAGGCTTCGCGTCTTATGCGACAATCCTCGGCGTCGCCCTCGCGGCCGCTAACGGAGCCTATGCTCAGGCCGTCAACGGTTATGCGATCAACCCGCGGGTGGTTAACGGCAACCCGGGATCAACGCTCACCTTTACGCCGCCCGCAATCAATTCCAATCCGGCGACGTTTACGATTCGCGATGAATATACGGGGGCTTTCAGCGGTGCCAATCGCAGTGACGTCCTGGCCTCGACCGATGGCGGCGCAACGGCCCACTCTTTCGGAATTGACGACAGCTTTACCTTTACGACCCGATTGACTCTGACAGACGGTTTCAATTCGCCTCGAAAAGAGGCTGGCATCCGCTTCAATAGCCCAATCACGGGTGAGATGCTGTTTTTAGTCAATTCTGATGCTGGCGAGATCGTTACGTTCGGTGGCCCGTTCCACCTCTTTGGCAACAATGGGGGTGGCAACGGCTATACTCCCGGAACTTCAATTCTGCTTGGTGTCAGGCAAATTGGTGGTGGCGATGGTGTCGGTGGTATCGCAGACACCATCGAGTTCTTCATTGACCGTGGCGCCGGTATCGTGACGACCGGTCCGTTGGCGTGGTCGAACGCTGAAGGAGGACCGCTTAACTACACAGTGGCAGTTTACGAGCAAGGGGGTGCCAACGCCAGCGGCGACTTTGCTAATGCTTTGTTCAGCAACACGACTTTCACCGCAGTTCCCGAACCTGGCACTTTCGTCTTGGTTGGCATGGGATTGATGGGAGCAGTGGCCCTCCGCCGAAAACGTCAGCCTTGATCAAGTGACCAGGAGTTGCTTGGCGCAAATTTCTTACAAGACACTCGCGATTCAGCGAGTGTCTTTTTTTTCAGGCCGCGCTCGACAATCACGGTCGGTCTCGGCGCAGCGTTCAGTCATTCGGATTTCTTTCGACAAGCGGATTCGTACCTCGGGGTCGAGTTCAACCAGAACTCCGAAGTTAAAAACGCCGTCATCAGGATGAAACTGGGGAGCGCACGCCTCCGGCGTGTGGCTTTTGGCGTCGCTCCGAAAACTTCGTTCCACATTTTTCTCCCCTATCGAAAAAATCATGGAACACAGGTTCGGGCGCGACGCCCGAACCGGCGCGCGAGACGCGTGCGTTTCCATTTCAACTTCGCAATTCTGGTTATGGGAAACCGAATTGGAACACGCGATAGAATCGTTGCGTGACGTTGAACGGAGGGGTCGCGGTAGCGGGAGGTCCGTTATCAGTCCAGCTTGCCGCAGAACCCGCAGCGAGCACTTGCCCGGTCGGCGAGGCGAACCAGGCATTGAGATCGGGCGAGTATTCGACTTGATAGCGACGGTCGGCGGTGGCGTCCCATGTCAGGCTGAATGCGCTCTGAACCGGTAAAGCCTCCAATTGTGGCGCGATAAAGGGAAGTGAAACAAAACCTGCCCGCTGCAAACCGCGTTGGATTTCCTGGTTTTTCATGAAGGTCCGCCAAACGCGCTGGGTGCGATAGTTCTCGATCATAATGACGATGGGACCCTGATCGATTCCCAGTTCATCGGAAGCATACCATTGCGCGCCGAGATTAAACGCGTCGCGGAAACCATAGGCCGTCCAAATGCGGGGCCGAAATTGAGTGTAATAATACCGCAAGCTTGGCAGACAAAATTCGGGCGCGAACGGCATGGAACCGCCCGCCGCCGTGGGAGCTATCGTCCCGTCATCGTTCTCCGCCGGAGGAGCACCGTGCGCCGCGTAGCCCGTTGGTCCATCGCACGCCGTTATTCCCCACACATTGCTGCTGTATCCCACCCGGTTGAGCGGGTTGTCAATGCAGTAGGCTCGCTGCGCCAGCGTCGCCCGTCGGGAATTTTCGAAGTAGGTGCTGTTGCGGGAATTCATGTAAGCGTCCCCGATGTGGCGGAAGTCAATCCAGCAGTGGGAATATTGATGCCCGAAGAGCGGAGGAAACGGCACGAAAGCAAAACCATAATTAGTGGTCCACGTATAGCCGCTGGTCCACCGGCTCCACGCTGAAGCAGGCAATGGGTTGGTTTCGGCGCCAAGACCGAGGCAGTAGAGAATCATTGCTTCGTTATACCCAATCCAATTGTTCGCTAAAAAGTTCCCAGGCGGGAACCAGCCCATTGAGACAGCGTTGGTTCCGCGTGCCATCCAGTTCCAATCAACTCTTTTAATGATGGCGTCTGCCTTCGTCCGAAGAATGGTTTCATCGGTGTTGGTGCCATCGAAATACTGTTTCGCGTAAAGGATTCCGGCCAGCAACAACGTCGTATCAATGGATGACAACTCGGATGAAGGAGCGCGCACCGCGGTGTTCATCTGTAGAAAGTGATAGAACCATCCTTTGTATCCGATCGCTACAGAGGTGTTGGTACCTTGCGGCCCGTTGAGAAAGGTATTCAAAGTCGCCAGGACCCGCGTCACGCCCTGGGTTCGCGAGATCCACCCATGGTCGATGCCAATACCAATGGCGGTCAGCCAAAAACCCACCGCCGCGATGCTGCACGGGGAAGTGGTCGTGCTGCGATCCGGGATGAGCCCGTTGCTCGGGTTGGCCAGATACCAAAAGTAATCAAAATTGACCTGTTGAATGTAATCCAGGAATTCATCATCGTTGGCAAAGAGTCGGGGAACTGCTGCGATTGTAACCGAATGCACACTCTCTTCGGAACTCGTGGTAATTGCCGTGATCTGATAAAAGTTCGTCTGCCCATTGACAACACCGGCGCTAAGGTCACAGAAGCCGGGCGACGTCAGCAAGCTTTGCAGCGTGAAGGGTCCACTGCTGCTGAGCGAACGGTAAACTCGATAGCCCGCCAGGTTCGGCTCACTATTTCTCTCCCAATGAAGCACGATGCTTTGATCCCCGGTGCGGCTGACCAACCCGGTTGGAGCCTGGATGGCGAGCGCCGACTGAACAGCGACCAACAGGAGAATTTGGAGGGTAAGAACTTGTTTGAGAAATCCCCAAACATCGTAACCGCCGACGTGAGGAGGCGGACCATCCTGCGACGCTTTGGGCAAAATCCGCCTTCTCACGTCGGCGACCATCAGGGCTGCGGCAAGGGTCAAAACTGCGAACTGACAGACGAAACATTTTTGCTTAAGCGGACGAGTTTCCTTGAATTCCCACATGCCTTTGATCCACCTGGATACGCAAAAAGCATCCCATGCTTAGTTGTATTGTCAATTGTTACGGGCCGGCAACGGGTACGTGGGGCGCATGCAATCCGATAGGTACTCAATCTGAAACTTTTGGTCGTCCCCCTATTGTCGTCGCTACTATTTTAACGATGCTCCTAAGCGCGCCTCGGGAAATTTTCTCCCAACCAAACTTCACGCACTGCCCCCTGAACCTAGTAGCCGCGGACGTGAGAAGGCGGAAACCCGCTCGCCAGACCAAATTCGCCTCCTCACGTCGGCAGCTACAGGGAAGTTCATGGGGGAAGGGCAATTTACAACTTCTCGTAAGTTGCGCGACGACGCCGACCGTGGTAATCTCCAAGTGCACCCAATAAAAATTGTGTCACTCGAACCCACACATTCTTTCTATCGGCGGCAACTATTGCAACGAGCGGTTCACGCCAGCGCAAACGATACCTCGGCGGCCAGGATTAAAGTTGCATCCCGATATTTTGGAGGCCTCGGATTTACCTTGATCGAACTCCTCGTCGTGATTGCCATCATCGCCATTTTAGCCGGACTGTTATTGCCCGCGCTCAGCAAAGCCAAGACCAAGGCGCAGGGCGTGCAATGCATGAACAACGGCAAACAACTCATGCTGGCCTGGCTTCTCTACGCCGGCGACAATCAGGATCGCGTGATTAACAACTTCGGCGTCGTCGAAACGGATGCAGAGATTGCCAATAAAACGTATCGAAACTGGGTGAATAACAACATGTCCTGGACGACCGACTCACAGAACACCAATGTTGACCTGATCAAGAACGGACTGTTGAACGTTTATATCGGCGGCAGCATTGGCGTTTACAAATGCCCGGCGGACAATTTTCTGAGCGTCCCTCAGCGGAACGCGGGCTGGACCAAACGCACCCGCTCGTACTCGATGAACGCCTATTTTGGTCCTTATAACCCGACTTGGACCAGCGGCGCGAACCCGTTCGGCACGGCTTACCGCCAGTTTCTGAAGTTGAGTGCGACGCCCAATCCGGCGAATTACTATGTAACGCTGGACGAACATCCCGACAGCATTAATGACGGCTATTTCTTATTTAATTTTACTGACCCAACGAAATGGAACGATTTGCCGGCTTCGTTTCACAATGGCGCGGGTGGCTTCTCGTTTGCCGATGGACATTCAGAGATCCACCGGTGGAGAAGCAAAGTCACCATTTTGCCCGTGAGATTTTCAGGCGGATTCCCTCAGTTACCATTCAGCTCCGACTCGCCAAATGGCAGCAGAGATGTCGAATGGCTGATGTCCCGCACGAGTGTGAAGCGTTAGCGAAGTGTACAAGCTGAAAAATAAAGGGTAAGACGCGAAACGAACGAAAATCTATCAAGCCGAAAGACAACACTTCATGAGAATTCAAACCATACAAAAAAATAAGCCGCTATGAACAGAACCACACCTAAAAACGAACTGCCAAACTCAACTCGCTTCCGAAACTCCGTTTTCGGATGTTCCCTGATGAAACGAATGCTGTCTTCGATGGTGGTTCCGGGCCTCGTCGCCTTGGGAACCGGGGTTGCCAATGCCAATGACCTGGTCAATGGCAATTTAGACTCCACCGCAAT
>JBDSIW010000330.1:0-9733 GCA_039917795.1 Verrucomicrobiota bacterium
GGGCAAGTGCGGGTCAACGGGAAAGAAGTCCGCGAACTGGGCACCAAAGTGGACCCGGACCACGATCGCGTGGAAGTGGACGGCATGCGGCTCAAGTCCAAGCGGAAGATTTATGTCGCGCTGCATAAACCACGGAAATTTCTGTGCGCGCGAGAGGAAGGTTCACCCCGCCGGCTGGTGGGCGATTTGCTGCCGCGTGAATGGAATAACCTTTATTCGGTTGGCCGCCTCGATTACGAGAGTGAAGGGTTGATCTTCCTGACCAACGATGGCGAT
Source organism: Verrucomicrobiota bacterium (assembly GCA_039917795.1). Classification (GTDB taxonomy): domain Bacteria; phylum Verrucomicrobiota; class Verrucomicrobiia; order Limisphaerales; family CANJXF01; genus CANJXF01. The sequence goes on from JBDSIW010000330.1 coordinate 277, forward strand.
TTCTGTTTGCACATGACGCATCCGCGTTACGGTGTCCGCAAAACGTATCTGGCGACGATCGAAGGAAAGCTTGGGACCGACGTTTTGCGGAAGATTACGCAAGGAATCGAGGACGCCGGCGAAACCTTGAAGGCGGAGAAAGCGCGGTTGCTTTCTGCCAGCAATTCCCGGAGCGTGGTGGAGTTGGAAATGTGCGAAGGCAAAAATCGCGAGGTGCGCCGGATGTTCGAGGCTCAAGGATTGGCGGTGGAGCGCTTGCAACGAATCAAGATTGGTCCAATCAAGCTGGGCGAATTGCCCGAGGGTAAATGGCGAACGTTGACAGATTCAGAGATTAAATCTCTACTTCCAAAGTTATGATAATGATAAATCGATTCTTATTGGCAGTGATTCTTTCCGTGGCGCTGTCCGGAAGCGCGATCCAGACCAACTCCCCTTCTCCAGCGATTGCTGCTCCGTCAGTGGCGACGCCTCCCGCCGTGGAGCCTGCGCCTAGGGCCACCAATGCCACCGCCGAAGTGACGCCCGCGCCCGTGAGCCCTTCAAAACCCAAGGCATCGGTCAGGAAATCGAGAAAACCAAAAGCTAAAGCGAAAGCCGCCTCCGAAAAGGCCGCAACGGAATCGACCGGCTCGAAAACCAGCACGCGCCTGGCGATCAACCCGCCTGAGACTGGGACCGTCCGGCAACGCAACGTCAACGTCCGCGGCCAGGCTTCGTTTGTCGGCGAGGTCATCACCCGCCTTCACAAAGGGGAATCGGTCACTTTGCTCGAGGAAATTTCACTCGGGAAAACCAAGACCGATGAACCGTCCATCTGGTTTCGCATCGCGATGCCCACCAATACTCCCGTCTGGGTCAGCGGAGGCTTTGTCGATCCAACCGCCAAGACCGTGATTCCAAAGAAATTGAAAGTCCGCGCCGGCCCCGGTGAGAATTTTAGCATGGTTGGTATTCTGGAAAAGGGCGCGACCGTGAAAGAAATTCGCACCGTGAATGGCTGGATCGAAATCGAAACGCCTGCCGAAACCTACGCCTTTGTTGCCGCTGATTTAATTGAACGCGGTTCTCCCGCGCCAGTTCCGCCCCCGGTCGCGCCGGAAGTTGTGGCCGTCACGCCGCCGCCGACGGAGACGCCCGCAGCCCCGGAAGTTGCACCCGAAAACCCCGCGCCTTCACCCACTCCCGCGCCCGCTGAACCTACGCCCGCCGTAGTGGCGCCTGCCGTCACGCCGCCGCCAGTGGTCGAGGAACCTTTGCCCAAGCGCATCGTCACGCGCGAAGGAATTGTTCGCCGATCGCTCAACTTGCAGACGCCGTCTTATTATGAATTGGAAAGTTTGCAGAACAGGAAAATCATTAATTACCTCTACAATCCCCAACCCGGCGGCACGTTGAAACCGTGGATCGGCATTACCGTCACCGTCACGGGCGAGGAATCCATTGACAAACGCTGGCCCAACACGCCCGTCATCGAAATCGAAACCATTGACCAGCGCTGAGCTGTGGACAATTTAATCGACGGCCGAGCGATATCCGAGCAACTCCATATCGAAACCGCACAGCGCGCCGCTGCCTTGAAGGCGCGCGGCATCGAACCCAAATTGGTTTTTGTGCGCGTCGGCGAGGATCCCGCCTCGAAGGTTTACGTCGGCATGAAGGAACGCACGAGCGCGCGCGTTGGCATCCTTTCCGAAACCCGCGTCCTGCCCGAAAACACCTCGGAAAATGCGCTGCTGGAGATTTTGAGCCGTCTGAATACGGACGACAAAGTTCACGGCATACTTGTCCAGGCTCCGTTGCCCAAACAGATCTGTGAGACCAAAGTTTATTCCACTGTCTCTCCGGAAAAAGATGTCGATGGCTTCCATCCTGTCAACATCGGCAAGTTGATGCTGGGTGACATCTCGGGCTTCCGTCCCTGCACGCCGTCTGGCATTCACGAACTGCTGATTCGTTCGCAGATCAAAATCCAGGGAGCGGAAGTCGTGGTGCTTGGCCGCGGGAATATTGTTGGAAAACCGATGGCGGCTATCTTGATGCAAAAGGGAAAAAACGCGGATGCCACCGTCACGGTTTGCCATTCGCGGACGCGCGACATCGCCCAACATTGCCGACGGGCAGACATTCTCATTGCGGCAATTGGTGTCGCCGAATTTCTCAAGGCGGAAATGGTGAAGCCGGGCGCAACGGTGATCGATGTCGGCGTGAATCGCGTCCCCGACGCCTCGGCCAAAGGCGGCTCGCGTCTGGTCGGCGATGTGGATTTTTCGCGAGTGCAGCCCGTCGCCGGGCGAATCACTCCCAATCCTGGCGGGGTCGGGCCGATGACCATCGCGATGCTTTTGCTGAACACGGTGCGCGCCGCAGAACTTTCAAATCAATAGCCAATTCAATTTCAAAAATTATGCAACCCTCACGAATTCTACCTGACCTCCAATGCGCCCTGATCTGCGAAGATGTTCGCCAGGAAGCCAACGGCAATCTCATTCTCATCGGCGTGATCAATCTGATCCGCGTGCCGCAACTTCCCATTACGGCGGGAAGGCTTTGCTTATTCATCCGGTGGACCGCCGGCCTCGGGCAATTTGTCGAGAGCGTCCGATTGATCGCCCCAGACCAAACCACCGTCCTGCGAAAGAACGAGGTGAAATTTGTCCTTGAAGCTGCCGCGCTGAACTCGACGAACGTCACCGTCTTCGGCCAGGTGCAGTTTGATTTTCCCGGCACCTATTATGTCGAGGTTTTGGTGGACGACGTCATGAAACTCCGCTTTCCCCTCTCGGTCGCGGTCGTGCCGCCACCGCCAGGCGCGCCCGCCCAGCCTCCGCAGCCGGTCTGAACGACGTGAGTCGCGGGCGCGCGGGCGCGGTTGCGACACCGTGATCCGATGAACGAAGACGCTCCCAAGAAACCGGTCTCTGAAATACCTGAGGCGCAAACGAAATTCCCGAATGCGTGGCAACCTTTCACGCCGCGTGGAGTGGCCGCCTTTGCTCGAGCGTCCGGGTCCCGAGTCCTGTTTCTCAAATCCGTCGTCGCCCTGGCTGCCGCCGTCGTGGTCGTTTGGTTTTTCAACACGACTTATGCAACTTCGGTTTCCGAGGCGATCCGGCATTTGAACGACGAGGCCGCTTTTGAAAACGGCCAATTGATCCACGCAACTTCGGGAGTTTTAACGCAGAAAAAATTTCTTTCCGTCGTGATCGATCTGGAGGAAACCGGGCAATCCGGGCAAACCTCCGACCTGCAAATTGAGCTGCGCAGAAAATATTTCCAGGCCTGCTCGCTCTTTGGCTGCGGGGTTTTCGAATATCCCGCCGATAGCTTCCTGATCGGGCGCTCGACTTCGGAGCCCTGGTGGGGCGCCCGAAAACCAATTCTCCTCGTGTTGTGCGGCGTATTGGCAATTGCCGGAGTGTGGCTGACCTGGTTTGTGCTCGCCTTGATTTACGCGCCGATCGCGAAGGTGATCGCCTATTTCAACGACCGCGAATTGTCCTGGAGCGGAAGTTGGCGTCTCGCGTCCGCCGCGCAAATGACCGGCGCGCTTTTGATGAGCCTGGCGATTTTGCTTTATGGTCTCCAGGTGTTCGACCTGATCCGGTTCCTCTTTTTCTTCAGCGCGCATTTTGTCGTCGCCTGGATTTATGTGGGCGCTGCGCCGTTGGTTCTTCCCGCCATTTCGACAGAAATTCCGCCAACGAAAAATCCTTTCGAGTAAAATCCTTCGATGGACAGGAAAATTTGCACTCCGGCCGAACGCGTCACTCCGTCAAGGAGATCAAATCCTCGAAGTGGATCATCGGCGTCTCGGTAGGCTTCGGAAAAATAACCTTTTCTGCATCCAAATCTTGATCGAGATCAACGCTGGTTTTCATGACATCAATTTGAAGCCGCCGGGACCGAGGTCGAGTTTGCAAATGCAGTTTGCCCCCGACCTGCTCCGTAATGTTTGTCGGCGCGCTAGCGCGGCGTCGAGGCAGCCAGAGAGCATCTATCTGGTGAACTCGGGATGTTCCTGTAGGAAACGGGCATATTGTTTTTTCGTCCACTCCTCTCCCGGGGCTAATTGCAAGGCGAGCAAATAAAGGCGGTTGGCTTCCGAATAATCCCACCGAATTTTTTCCATGAATTCTGCGAAGTTTGCAGTGTGACCTGCGTGATTTGGGTCGTGTTGCAACGCCTCGCGATAAAGCCGCTCCGCTTCGTCATTGTTTTTGCGGTTTTCCCACATGAAACTCGCGAAGTTGCCGAGACAAATCGCATCTTTCGGATCAAGTTCCAACGCTTTGCGATAGAGCCATTGTGCTTCGTCATCGTCTTTGCGGGTATCCGCCATTAAGTTAGCAAAGTTGCCGGTTTGGATCGCATGATTCGGGTCGAGTTCCAGTGCTTTGCGATACAGCCGCTCGGCTTCGTCATTATCCTTGCTGACATTCTTCAAGAACAACGCGAAGTTGCCGGTATTGTTTGCGTCGTCCGGATCCAGTTCCAACGCCTTCCGATAAAGACGCTCCGTCTCGTCATGGTTCGCACGGACGTTCGTCATCAACAATGCGAGGTTGCCAATGATGTCTGTGTCCTCCGGATCCAGTTCCAACGCCTTTCGATAAAGACGCTCCGCCTCATCATCGTCCTTGCGGACATTTCTCATAAAGAGTGCAAAGTTGTAGAACAATTCGGCACTTTCAGGAAAATCTTTTAATCCTTCGCGAAAGATTTCTTCCCGTTTGAGTGGATCAGGTTCAGCATTTGCTTTCAACTGCCACTCCCACCAGTTCGTTTCCTTGGGCATATAAAGAGATTAACCGGTGTCATGGTCACACAGCACTTTGCCCGCTCCCATCCGCACCACCGCCATCCAGATCGATCAAAATATCCCGTGGCTCCGCGCCTGTGCTTGGGCCGACGACACCGCGATTTTCCAACTCATCCATGATGCGGGCGGCGCGGGTGTAGCCGAGGCGCAGGCGGCGCTGCATGAGCGAGACGCTGGCTTTTTGTTCGCTGCGAATCACCTCGATACATTGCTCGATCAAATCTTCGTCTTCATCGCAACCGCCTTCGTTATTGATCGCCACAGGTTTTTGCAATTGCTTGTGGATTTCCATTTCGTAAGTCGGCTTGCCTTGCTTGGCGATAAAATTGACGATGTCTTGAATTTCCTGGTCGGTGATCAAGGCGCCTTGCACACGAATTAATTTCGCAGAGCCGGGCGGCAGATACAGCATGTCGCCATCTCCGGTCAGTTCTTCTGCTCCGCTTCTATCAAAGATTGTTAGAGAATCCACCTTAGCGGGCAGACGAAACGACAAACGAGCAGGAATTGTTGCTTTTATGACACTACTGATCACATCGACGCTTGCCCGCTCAACAGCAATGATGCAATGGATGCCAGCTGCTTTTCCTAGTTGCGTGATGCGCGCAATCGCCATTTCAACATCCGCCGGAGCGACGAGCATCAAGTCGGCAAGCTCATCAATAATCACGACGATGTAGGAAAGTTTTTCGGGAATGACAATATCGTTGTCGCGCGGAACGACAATTTCCTCATCCACTTCCACGGCAAAACCATCTTCGCCCGCTTCGACTTTTTCCTTTTTCGCCATGAGTGGAAGTTCGGGTTCGCTCTGCGGAATCGGTTTATTCTTCGGACGTTCGTTGAACGACTTCACATTGCGCACGCCGACTTTTGCAAAAATCTGGTAACGCTTTTCCATTTCGTTGACGACCCAGCGCAGAGCGAGAATGACTTTTTTTGGATCGTTGACGACGGGAACGACGAGGTGCGGCAACGCATTGTATTGCTGAAGCTCGACCACTTTCGGATCAATCATGACGAAGCGAAGTTGGTCGGGCGAAAATTTATAAAGCAGCGACGCGATGATGGCGTTGATGCAAACGGATTTTCCAGAGCCGGTGCTGCCAGCGATGAGCAAGTGCGGCATCTCCGCGAGATCCGCGATGATCGGATGACCATAAACATCTTTGCCCAGCGCGATGGGAATACGCGCTTTCGTATTCTGCCATTCGTCCGATTCAAAAAGGTCGCGCATGATGACCTTCGTTTTGACGAGGTTCGGAACTTCCACGCCGACCGAACTTTTTCCCGGAACCGGCGTGAGGACTCTGATGTTTTCCGCTTTGAGAGCGGCCATTAGATTAGGCGCTAAACTTTGAAATTTTTCCATTCGAACGCCAGGGGCTGGATGTAATTCGTAACGAGTAATCGCATGGCCTTTTGTGATGTCGCCCGTTTGCACTTCGATGTCGAATTGCGCGAGCGTTTGCTGCATGAGTCGTGCGTTGGCCATCAATTCTTCCTTTGATTCGGTCGGGCGTGCCGTTAGGTCGGAATACTGAAGAAAATCGAGGGATGGCAATTGATAATTTCCAATTGTAGGCGCGGAGGCGACTATGATCGGTTTCGGTTTGCGCGGCGGAGGTTTGGGAGCAGTAGACGGCATAATTGGCGGTTCCCGAAAGGTTTCATTTTGCGAAATAATTGGGGGTTCAATTTTTATTTTTGAAATTTCTTCCACTTCAACTTTTTTGTTCGGCGCTCTGTCTTCAGGCATCTTCTCCATTTCTGTTGCGCCAGAATTTGATTCGACATCATTCTCCACCAATACGGTTTCCGAGCCGCAATGAGGACAATTCACAGTTATTCCAATGCCTTCAGTAGGAAATTCAATGGGATTATTACATGTCTGACAGGTGCATCTCAAATAGGCCGTTTCGACTGGACGCTCAGCAAGATCTTGAGCCAATTGATTTATAGCGGTCGATATGGCAGCGCCAACTCCTTGTCTCGAAAAGTGGAATGCTTCGTTCAGTCCCGAACTGCTTCGAAAATGAACTTCTTCGTAAACAACAATTGGAATTTCTGGATTGTATTTGAAACGCAAATCGGGATCACCGGATTTTTTCATGTGCGCCCATGTTCTGCCGGCAATAAGTGCATCCGGAGGAAGGTAGTCGGTCTCTGTGAATCGGGTATTGCTCACTTGTAAAAACAACGAAGCGTAATCGATAGCCCCGACAGCTTGGCCCACGACATCATAAACCAACAGATGATCTGGAAGAAAATATAGGGTCTGTTTTCCCGCAGAAACTGAAAATGCCGACAAATTTGTTTTTAAAAACGGCGGCGCCTGTTCAGTAAAATAGATTCGATTTCGCCTGACGATACCTTCGGCGGATTGCGCCCATATATGCCAAGAGGCACCGCAGTTTTTAGCGGCGCGAAGCGCCTGAGCTAATTGATCGAAGGCCGCAGCAACTTTTGGCTGAAGTTGATACTGGATACTGGGTTTTTTGGTCTTGGAATCATAAAAAAATGCAATTGAGTTAATAGTCAGAGCGATAAGCAAAAACAAAAACGTCAACCACATCGGGCAAGAAACAATTAAAAGGAATATGACTAGAAGTATGCTGACGGTGAAAAATATCGGAAATAGACGTTGTTTCTGTAGTTTGAAATTGATCTCGTTCAACAGTTGAACAGATGTCGCGCTTTTCATCTGAAGCACAGTTCCGCTCTCAATTTCTTTGAAAGACTGTGGTTGTGCCTGACTCAGGTCTGCGGCGAGATTTCCGAGTGAAGACCTGAAGTAAATGCCCCCGCGACCCGCATGAACGTAGTTACCTCGTGGGCCGGTTCCTACCCGAAATCCCTTAACCCCGGCAGATAAGCCAAGTCCGGACTTACTTAAGTTAAGTCGGAGAGGACCAAACCCGATACTTTTGCGAAGATACCAACCCATATTTTATAGCCCTTGCCCCGCCCCATCCGCGCCGCCGCCGTCCAGATCGATTAAAATATCTCGTGGCTCAGCGCCTTTGCTTGGGCCGACGACGCCGCGGTTTTCCAATTCGTCCATGATGCGAGCGGCGCGCGTGTAGCCGAGGCGCAGGCGGCGTTGCATGAGCGAGACGCTGGCTTTTTGTTCGGTGCGAATCACCTCGATACATTGCTCGATCAATTCTTCATCTTCATCGCAACCACCCTCGTTATCGATTATTACCGTCTTCTGTAACTGCTTGTGGATTTCCATTTCGTAGGTCGGCTTGCCCTGCTTCGCGATGAAATCAACGATGTCTTGAATTTCCTGGTCGGTAATCAACGCCCCTTGCGCACGAATTAATTTCGCAGAACCGGGCGGCAGATAAAGCATGTCGCCTTTGCCGAGCAATTTGTTCGCGCCTTGCCCGTCGAGAATGGTGCGTGAATCCACGGCGGCGGCGACTTGAAACGCGATGCGCGCCGGGATGTTCGACTTGATGACGCCGGTGATGACATCGACGCTTGGACGTTGCGTGGCGACGATGCAATGGATTCCCGCCGCGCGCGCCATTTGCGTGATGCGCGCAATGGCCATTTCGACATCCGCCGGAGCGACGAGCATCAAATCCGCAAGCTCATCAATAATCACGACGATGTAGGAAAGTTTTTCGGGAATAATAATATCGTCATCACGCGGGACGACAATTTCCTCGTCAATTTCCACAGCGAAGCCATCGCCGCCCGCCTCGATTTTTTCTTTTCGGGAAGTCAAAGGCAGTTCCGGTTCGCTCGGTGGAATCGGTTTATTTTTCGGGCGTTCGTTGAACGATTTGATGTTGCGCACATTCACCTTCGCAAAAATTTGGTAGCGCTTTTCCATTTCGTTGACCACCCAGCGCAGAGCGAGGATGACTTTTTTCGGATCATTGACGACAGGAACAACGAGGTGCGGCAACGCATTGTATTGCTGAAGCTCGACGACTTTCGGATCGATCATCACGAAGCGAAGTTGGTCGGGCTTAAAACGGTAGAGCAGCGAAGCGATGATGGAATTGATGCAAACGGATTTCCCAGAACCGGTGCTGCCGGCGATGAGCAAGTGCGGCATCTCCGCGAGGTCCGCGATGATTGGATGTCCGTAGACATCTTTGCCGAGCGCGACGGGAATGCGAAACTTCGTGTTCTGCCATTCTTCCGATTCAAAAAGGTCACGCATGATGACCTTCGTTTTGATGAGATTCGGGACTTCGACGCCCACGGAACTTTTTCCAGGAACGGGTGCGAGAATATTGATGCGTTCGGCCTTGAGCGCGGCGGCGATGTTATTGCTCAGTCCGGCAATTCTTTCCATCTTCACACCGGGGGCGGGATGCAATTCGTAGCGGGTGATGGTGGGGCCTTTGGTGATGTCGCCCATTTGAACTTCGATGTCGAATTGCGCGAGTGTCTGCTGCATGAGCCGCGCGTTGGCCATCAATTCCTCGCGCGATTCCGTTGGCTTGGCCGTCATGTCGGGATGCTGGAGAAAATCAATCGAGGGCAACTGATAATTTCCAATCGAAGTGGGTTGCGCGACCATGATGGGCTTCGGTCTTTTCGGAAGAAGTCGGGGGCGCGGTGCGGTGGTGATGATCGGTTCGGGCAAAAGATTTCCATTGGCGTCGGTGG
>JBDSIW010000331.1:0-3467 GCA_039917795.1 Verrucomicrobiota bacterium
GGTCCCTCAAAATTGTCGGCATGAAAATACTCTCTACGCTGGATTCGTGGGCGGTCGTGGCCACATTCGGTTCGGCACAGCTGCTGGGCAATCAATCGGGAAAAGTGGAAATGCGCGGGGGCACAAATTCCGATCGGCTTTCGGCGTTGGAATGGATTTTCATCTTCATGCACGAAGCGGTTCCGCGCATTCAGCCGAATTAATTTCGTAACTTCTCCTTCACACGTTCGGTGGTCGATGGTAGGGGTACGTCGGAAATTTGGCAGGTTTCCGCACGAAAAAATGGATAACCAACCGATCAAGGTCTTGCTGGTGGAGGATAATCCCGAGGACGTTTTCCTTTTGGAGACGATCCTCCAAAAAGGGCGCGGAACCCGTTTCCTACTTGAATCGGTCGCCAGCCTGAAACAGGCGCTGGAGCGTTTGGGACGCGGAAACATCGACGTCGTTCTGCTCGATCTTTCACTGACCGACAGCCACGGGCTCGAAACGTTTTCCGTTTTGCAGGCTTCGATTCCAGAGATCCCCATCATTGTGCTCAGCGGGTTGGATGACGAAACCGTCGCGCTCAATGCGGTCCATGCGGGCGCCCAGGATTATTTGGTCAAAGGCCGAGTGGACAGCCAGCTCCTTACCCGCGCGATGGTTTATGCCATCGAGCGCGCCCAATCCAGGGCGGACCTTTTTAAAGCCGAGGAGAAATACCGGAGCATATTCGTGAACGCGGTGGAAGGAATTTTCCAAACCACACCCGAGGGAAGATATTTAAGCGCCAATCCCGCCCTCACCCGGATTTATGGCTACGAGACGACCGAAGAATTAATTGCGTCGCTCACCGACATCGAGAAATCCCTCTACGTCGAACCGAATCGGCGGGCGGAATTTGTCCGCCTGATGCAGCGCAGCGGCGTGGTGGCGGATTTCGAGTCGCAGGTGTTTCGCAAGGACGGCAGTATTATCTGGATTTCTGAAAACGCTCGCGCGGTAAGTGATTACCAGGGAAAGCTGGTTTACTACGAGGGTCTCGTGGAAGACATCACGAAAAGAAAATTGGCGGAAGAGACGTTGCGGTTTTCGGAAATGCGATTTCGCTCCGTCTGGGAAAATGCCTCCGATGGTATGAGGCTCACGGATTCCGATGGAACAATCCTTGCCGTAAATTCCTCGTTTTGCCAGATCGTCGGCATGCAGGCCGAGGAACTCGAAGGCCGGCCATTCACCGTGACTTATTCGGAACAGGAAGAACTCCCCGAAATGATGGAGAAATATAAAAGTCGTTTTGCCAGTAGAAAAATCGAAACGCAATTCGATCGCCAATTGATCTTCCGGTCGGGCAAGCCCGTGGATCTGGAGTTATCGAATTCCTTCGTGGAGATGGAACACAAAGCGCCTTTGTTGCTCAGCGTGTTTCACGACATCACCGTTCGAAAGCAGGCGGAGGAACGGGAACGCCAGATGAATCTTGAACTCGCTCGGAGCCAGTCCGAATTGCGCAAGAAAAACGAAATCATGGAAGACGACTTGCGCATGGCCCACGAAATTCAGCTGGCCATTCTTCCCCAGCAATATCCTTCCTTCCCGTCGGGCGTTCCTACCGACCAGAGTTTGATTCGCTTTTGTCATCGGTATCATCCCACCGGGCAGGTGGGCGGCGATTTTTTTAACGTGTTGCCTTTGTCCGACACCAAGGCGGGATTGTTTATTTGCGATGTCATGGGTCACGGCGTTCGCTCCGCCTTGGTCACCGCGATGGTGCGCGCGATGGTTGAAGAGTTGAAGCCAGTTGCGTTCGACCCTGGGCAATTGCTCACCCGGATTAATCGCGACCTGCGGGCCATTTTGCAGCAGACCGGCACGCCGTTGTTCACCACCGCGTTTTATTTAATTGCCGACCTGGAGACCCGCCAGTTTTTTTATGCCAACGCCGGACACCCCAAGCCTTTCCTGATTCATCGCGAAAGCGGTTCCGTGGAGTTGTTGAAAAATAATGACGGAAAACCACGGCCCGCATTGGGACTTTTTCAGGAATCCACTTACCCTACTTCCCAGGTTCCAATGGCGCCCGGCGACGTCGTGATGCTTTACACGGATGGCCTATACGAAATCGAGGGAAAGGAAGGCGAGCAATACAGTCCGCAGCTTTTGCTTTCCGCCGTGGAGCGACATTCGAAAAAGCCGTGTGGTGAGCTTTTTGATTCGTTGCTTTCCGACGTGCAGAAATTTTCCTGCAGCAGCGAATTCGCCGACGATGTCTGTCTGGTGGCGATGGAAATTGCCCAGGTCGCCGTTCCCTCCAGTTAGCACCATCTTTCCTCGGATCGGAATTCGGTCCATTGACAATTGCCAGCTCGGAACCGACTTTTTCCGGGAAGAAAACCTTATGAAAGCTCAAATCATTTTAGCCGTCGCCGTGTTCGCATCCTTAAGTGCAATCGCACAAACCACCGGGCGTCCGGCGAATCCAGCAGTGGTGAATCCGGTGGCTCGTGTTGTAGCGGTTTCCAACGCGGTTTCTGGATTCGCACCGGCTCCCGTCAGTGGGTTCAATCCGAAACCAGTGAGCGGATTTTCTGGAAGTCCGGTTCGCGGTTTTGCGACCACGCAGAGCGCCGCCTTTCGCGCACCCTCCAACGCAATCGCTCCGATTCGGATTGCTCCGCTGGCGACCGCGGTGTCCAGGGGGGCGATTGTTCAGGCCTTGCCCGCGATTCCACCACAGCCTCAAATCACACCCCCAACGCCCGTCGTCAGGACCAATCGCACGCCGTTATTCTAAAGAGCAAATTTGGGTCACTTATTTTCTCCGGAAAAGTTCGGGTTTTTGGCGAAGGCGAATTCGGAAACGATTTTTCCCTGAAGCAAATGTTGCTGGATAATTTTTTCCAGGACAGGCGGCGAACACGAATGGTACCAAGTCCCCTCCGGATAGACGACCGAGATCGGGCCGGTGGTGCAAACTCGCAGGCAATTAACTTTGCTGCGATAGACGAGCGGCTGCGCGCCGGCCAGGTTCAATTCTTTTAAGCGGCGCTTCAGGAATTCCCACGCCTCAATCCCTTTTTCCCGGGCGCAGCATTTTGGCTCGGCAGGATCGGCGCAAAGAAAAATGTGGCGCGTGTATTCGCTGAGCCCCAGGGACTGCACCGCCTTGCTTAATTCGTCTGGCATGGATGAACTGTAACGAAAATAAATTTGTCGCGCGATCAGAGTCCGCGCTCTGTGGGAGCCCAAGTGACTCCGGGCAAACCGTCGGCGTGCGGATCGCGTTTGGGGGAACGATGCAACGCGGTTTCTGAACGTGAAACCAGGTCAAACAAAGCCTCGGCCACTTCCATTGGAGCTTCCAGCGGCGACGCGTGACCAGCGCCTGCAATCTCAACGTATTTTGCGTCTGGAATGGTTTGAGCCAGTTCACGGGCGCGATCGACCGGAATTATTTTGTCCTCGGCGCCGTGCAGCACCAGCGC
>JBDSIW010000332.1:0-8184 GCA_039917795.1 Verrucomicrobiota bacterium
CGGCCAGAAGAATCGCAACGTATGAAACAGCCAATGCCGGGCGGGCAAAAAGCATTTCGATGGATTTCAGGAAATTCCAGCGCGTGGTTTTTCCATCTGCCTCGGCTCGCTCGATGCGTCGCCACACGTGCTCTTGAAATCGCGGCGGCAACGGAGAGTTTTCTTTCCACTCGCGCAGTGAGGCGCGGAGCGTTTCGTCATCGTGGTGTGGATTATTTTTCATTTTAAAAAACGGGCGGTGGATGAACCACTCGCCCGCATTGAAGTTACCGTTTTTCGACCGCTTGACACGCTTACTTCATCGCCGTCGTCATGCAGCGTTTTTTGCAAGCGAGGGAGCCGTCCTTTGCTTTCGGCGAGAGAGGAAAATTTTTATCCATCGCCAATGTGTCCGCATTTTTCTCTGAACCAGCGGCCACAACCGGATGCCCCATGTTCTTGAAGCGCGCCGCGTTCCCGGTCGCGGTTTGGCTATGAACAAAATCGGCGTCGGTTGAATTCTCCGAAACGATTCTGATCCGATTCTCCGAAGCGCGGGGAGACAAGAAGTTTTCCCCTGCCTGAACGGTGCTGATGGAGGTAAGAGCCGTGGCAACTAACACTGCGAGTAATATTTTTGTTTTCATATTTTTATTCTTTCTAGTGGTTGTTCCACTCCTCTTAATACGCCGCAGGAAACATTATCCCTCAAAAAAATTCGAGCGGACGACACACAAACATTGCCGCCGAATAAAAACCAGTTACATTGCCGCCAATAATCGTATGACACGCCAGCAGATTCTTGATCTCTACTTCATGGAAGCACGAGCCAAAGTAATCGATCTGGCGGCGTTCATGGACCGGGTCGAACGCGCGAGCGGCGAGGAAGATTTCCGCATGAAAGCGTTTCGCGAAGCGTTGCAGGAATTGGAAAAAGGAAATTCAGATCGGGCGAAACGAGTATTGCTATCATTGAGTGATCCGACGAAGGAACCGATCGCTGCGGCGACGACGAAAGCGGCGAGTGGTGCCTGGATCGATCAAAAATAGATTGTGAGCGCGTTCACAATTGTCAGACCGTCGCACTCACTATCGGGAGAAGTTTGGCGCTTTCGGCTATATTCATTTCTGGAATCTTCGGAATCTTTCTTTCTCAAGCCGCTTCCTCAAATTACCGAGATCTTTTTCAGACGTGTATTCTTGTCTCCGTTTTTCATTGGCTATTGGCCGTAATTTATTTCCTCCGGAATCGAAACTGGATGCGATGGATGGTCTTGGGTCTCTCTATAATAGTTTTTTTAGCGGCTATTGAGTTTGGCCTTCGCGCCCTTTGTGGAATTCGCTTCATCTAGTTTTAGCTTATGCGCTACATCGAAAAGGTTCGCCGCCTCTCCGTGGAATGAGTACGGTTGTAGGGATTGCGCCTGGTGCAAATCATTTGACGAATCCGTTGCGTCAGACATAATGTTTGACATGAAAACAACGACGGTTCGAGAGCTTCTTCGCAATCATGATCAATTTGTTTCCATTGTTCAGGCGGGGGAGAGCGTCATGGTCACAAAGCACGAGAAACCGATCTACCAGATGATGCCGGTCAAAAAGCGTCGCGGTAAGATGCCGGATATTTTAGGACGCCTAAAAGCAATCTATGGCGATGAAGTGATTCCTCACGAGAGAATGATGGAAATTCATCGGGAAAATAAAGGGACGGAATGAAAGCGTATGCTGACAGCAGCGTTATGGCTGCGCTTTATGTCCAGGAATCGATGTCGGCCCACGGCCACCTTCTGGTCAGAAATCGTTTGCCGCTGCCTTTCACGCCGTGGCATCGGCTCGAAGTCAGAAATGCGATTCGGAAAGCCGCATTACCAGCCGAGGCAATTGCCGCGCTTCGTTTGCTCGAACAGGATGTTTCTGAAGAAATGGTTGTCGCGCATAAACCCATCGATTGGACCAATTGCCTGAGAATAGCGGAGCAATTGAGCAGAGATCATAATCCGAAAATTGGAGCGAGCAGCCCGGATTTATTTCATGTCGCGTGCGCTTTAGAAATGGGGTTTGTAGAATTCTTTTCATTCGACCGACGACAAAAAAATTTGGCAAAAGCAGCCGGGCTCAAAGTAAAAGGACTTTAATGCGCTACATCGAACCCCACGGACACATGGTCAGCCGCACGACGAATGATTACATCGACATGGCGACGGCGGGTTGCGCGTGCGTCTGCGAACCAGCGTTCTGGGCAGGGTTTGACCGAAGTTCCCCGGCTGGCTTTTACGATTATTTTTGCCAGCTCACTGAACACGAGCCGACGCGCGCCGCGAAGTTTGGCATTCCTCACTTCTGCTGGCTGTGCATCAACCCGAAGGAATCCGAGGATGTAAAACTTGCGCAGGAAGTCATTGCATTGATTCCAAAATTCATTGACCGGCCAAACGTGCTGGGCATCGGCGAAATCGGGTTGAACAAAAATTCGCGAAACGAGTTAAAAGTGTTGGAAATGCACATCGAAGTTGCCGCGAAACACGATCAACTCGTCCTCGTCCACACGCCCCACCTTGAGGATAAACTCAAGGGGACAATTCTCATCATCGAGGCCCTGAAGAACGACAAGCGCATTCGGCCCGAGCGCGTCATCATAGACCACGTCGAGGAACACACCATCCAACTCGTCCTCGACGCGGGCCTTTGGGCGGGCATGACGCTCTACCCGGAATCGAAATGCACTCCCGCCCGGGCCATCGACATGCTGGACGTTTACGGCAACGAAAAAATCTGGATGAACAGCGCGTGTGATTGGGGAGTCAGCGTTCCATTGGCCGTGCCCCGCACCGCGTTGGAAATGAAACGCCGAGGGCTCGGCGCGGAATTAATCGACAAAGTCATTTACCAAAACCCGTTGGCATTTCTCTCGCAGACGCCAAAATTTGTAATCTGACGAATATTTTAATGCCGGCTGGCGGTTTGGAATCCGGCCCGTTTTCCCACGGTCGTGCTTTCAGTCCTAATCAGCGGGTTGCAGAATGAGGTCCACCAATTCGCCAGGGCGCACTTTCAGGTGCGGAGGGATGCTGACCGCAATAGGGAGACCCAGTTCGAGATTGGCCGGTTTCGCCGCGGACAGAAGCGCTGGCGAGATGGATTCGAACTGCGTCCCGAATTCGATGATTTTTGCGGCAGCACTTTCGCGGTAAATGCCACGGGTCCGGACCTGCACCGCCATTCCCAGCTTAGGTTCGACGATCGTGGGCTGGCGCAAATAGCCGATGATCCGAGCGGAGGAACCGCCGCTGATCCCCAAAATCGGATCGCCCGCGAGGATCGTTTCCCCCGACCGGTGGTAAATCGAACTCACAGTGCCATCCACCGGCGCGATCAGCGTGATCGGGGAAAGTTCCGCCTCCGCCAGGCGCAACTTGGATTCCTGCACTAAAATTGCAGCATGCATCGGATCGTGCGAAACCCTCGCAATTTCGACCACGTTCGTCGGTTGCAAGAAACTAAAGTTCTGCTGCTGTTCCGTCACGAGTACGTTCAACTCCGTTACTTCGCTTTGATAGCGATCGCGGGCGGCCTGGGCCTGTTCTAAAACCCGTTGGGAAACAATTTTTTCCTGGAATAATTCTTCCGACCGGTGCAGTTCAGCCTCGGCCAACTGCAAATTGATTCGCGCCATAGCCAGATCTGCGCGTCGCTTCATCCAGTCCATCCGGAGTTTGTCGTAATCCATCGCGGTGCGCTGTTGCGTCATGATGGGTTCCATATTGATTTTCAGCAGTTCGATTTCCGCCTGAATAACGGCGAGGGTAGAAGCGAGAATTCTTGGGTCGGTGACCAGAACTTGTCCGACGGAATCGCCCGCTTTGACTTTTTGGAACCGCGACACCGTCAATTGCGCAAGCGTTCCAGGTTTATAAGAACTAACATTGGCCTGCACGGGCTCGACTTGTCCCACCAGCGTGGGTGCAGCCACGTTATTCTTCCACAAATATCCGACCATCCCGAGCGCCCCGGCCAGAACCAATATGGGGAGCAGCCGCATTCGGGCATCGCGCCAATGCTGGCCGAGGGGAATCGGAATGCGCGGGGGAGGAAGATCGTTCATAGATTGTTACAGTTCCGATTCGTCACCCGATTGGAGGCTTGAAACGCGCGCCACGCCGTTGAGCGCCCGCAATTCCGTCAGCAAGTCATCGACACGCGCGGGATCGCGCAGCAAAAGCCGATACGCCACATCCACGCCGGAAAATCCTTCATTCGACCGTTGGCTGGAACATTGGGTTCTTCGGCTGTGACGATGGAGCAAAAGGCGCAGTTCCGATAATTCCTCGGACGAACGAACCCATTGAATATTGAGAATCAGATCGTAACGAAAACGGGTGCCGAAAGAGGTGTACCAAAAATAAAGCATGATCGCTGAGGTCGAAAAGCACGCGATAATGGCTGACGTGAATTTCAGGGTGCCACAAGCCAGTCCCACCACGATGACCGCGAGCATGTAGGTCGTGTCGAGAGTATCGCGCAGAATGCTCCGGAACCGGACCATCGCAAAAATAGCCATCAGCCCGAAGGCAAGCACCAGGTTGTTTGCCAGGATCATCATCACCATCGCCACAATGGTGGGCATCAGGATCAACGTGTTGACGAACGATCGTGAGTAAGAAAGCCCAGTGTGAGTGAGCATGTAAATCCAGGCGATGATGTGCCCGCAAATGAAAGCCAACAAAACCCCGATCAAAACCGTGGTGTAATTCGTGGGCGCGGTGGCGTAGTCCCCGCGGATCAGCCAATCACTCATAATTTATTTTCCCTTCAAATGGATCGCGCCGCGAACCTGCCCCGACTGACACGCGCGGTTTTTGCCCGCGCCAATGAGAGGTGCTATCGCCGTCGTGAAATCGAAATTCGTCCATAACTAGGATTCCCTCGGCATACTTGGAAGCCGCAAATTGCATCAGGTTGAATCGGCTGACCATATCGTTAAGCCAGCCGGGGAAACGCCCGGTAAACTTCAGTTCAAGAACGACGAATTCACTAAAAACGCGAACGGGTGCCGTCATTTCAGTCACAGCGTTGGCCATGAAGTAAGGTTCGATCTGAACCTGCCGATCCATCGTCACCCGAGTGGAAGTGCTGCCACGGCTGACCCACGCTTCACGCAGATAGGTGTTGTGAACCTTGGGCTTCGCCTGAAATTGGTTCATCAGCAAATTGAATCGCTGAAGCGAAGCACGGTGCCGCGGCTCCTGAGAAAGAAGCTGTCCCGGTTCCGGCAGGTGACCGGCCAGAAGCGTAGAAACGGCATCCCGGCGAACGGGGCAACGCTCTTTCAAGATGCAATTGTCCATCCGCCTTTTGATTTCAAAAAAAACGGGCGAATTCGGCTGGCTGTCGTAATAGCGCAACCGCAGCTTGAACCGGTTCTTGGTTCCGTTAATCGAAGTCTGAAAAGTCGCGAGATCGTCCGCATCCAGATAAAGACTATGAATCGGATAGGAAAGATTCGGTTTGCCGATTCCGTACTCGTCGAGTTCCAGATAGGAGCTGAGCCAATCGCGAATTCCCCCGGTGATCTCTTCCTGGATGAGATACTTCAACTCGAAGCGCTGCTGCTGTAATCGATGATCTTGAGCCATGACTTAATGGGTCACGAGCACAACTCGCGCCGTAAAATTCCTCAAATAACAGATGCTCAGGTCGGTTTGCATAATTCGGCGATGAACAAGCTTATACCAAATGTCACGGTTTTGTGAAATCCAAATGTCATTTTTGTGACGAAGGGACGCCCTTGCCGCTGTTGCACTTTTGCTGTTGAATGTTTCCGTGAAACTCAACCATGGCCTGCACCTGGCCTACTGCACGAATATCCATCGGGGTGAGAGCTGGACGGAAATTTTTGCCGCGCTCCAGGAATATACGCTCGCCGTGCGGGAACGGGTCTGTCCGGACGCACCCTACGCCATCGGGCTGCGCTTGAGCGATCGCGCCTCCCAGGAGTTGAGCAATCCCGCCACGCTAAACGCCTTTCGCAAGTGGCTCGATCAACACCACTGCTATGTTTTTACGATTAACGGATTTCCCTTTGGCCGTTTTCATGGCGGGCCGGTGAAGGAAAAAGTTTATTCTCCCGATTGGACCTCAATGGAACGGGTTGCCTACACCAATCGCCTGTTCGATTTGCTGGCGCAGATTGTCCCGAAAGGAGTCGAAGGCAGTGTCAGCACCGTGCCAGGCTCGTTCAAGGAATTCATAACGACGCCCGAACAGGTAAAGGCAATCCGCAATAATATTTTCCAATGCGTCGAGCACATCGCCCGCGTCAGCGAACAATCCGGGCGCAAGCTCCATCTCGGACTCGAGCCCGAGCCGCTCTGCCTCCTCGAAACCACACACGAAACCGTCCACTTTTTTGATCGACTCCGCTGCGAACACCCGCACGACCCCCGCTTGTTCGAATACCTTGGGGTCAACTACGACGCCTGCCATCTCGCCGTCGAGTTCGAGGAACCGCAGGCCGCGATCCAGGAACTTCAGCAGCATCAAATCAAGATCAGCAAACTTCATCTGAGCTCCGCCTTGAAAGCGATCCCGACGGCGGAAGTTCGCCAGGCGCTCGCGTCCTTCAGCGACGATGTTTATTTGCATCAAGTCGTCGCGCGCGACGCGAACGCTCGCCTGACGCGTTTCAAGGATTTGCCCGCGGCACTCGCCCACGCGTCCGGCGAAGAATGGCGAATCCATTTTCATATCCCTCTCCACAGTCCACCGACCGGGCTGTTCGGAAACACGACCGACCATTTGCTCGGACTCATTGATATTCTCGGTGAAAATCCCGCGCTCTGCTGTCATCTCGAAATGGAAACCTACACCTGGGAAGTGATGCCGCCGACAATGAAAAACCGCAGCGTCGTCGAGCAACTCGTCGGCGAATACGATTGGTGCCTGAAACGCCTCGCAGAAAAAGGTCTGGTCACGCTCGCCGCGCAAGCCGCATGAAAAAGCTGAAGTGGAGCAGTCGATCGGGTTGCGCTCACTTCGCCACGCTACCGCTTTTCCAATCCAAATGAGCGTCCACCAAACGCCGCCGAAATATCGCACGCTCTTGATTCTGGGACGCACGTCGAATCTGCCGACGGTCTGGTCGAATTGCGTGACGGGCTGGTTTCTCGGCGGCGGCGGCAATGCGGCCCGGCTCTTCTGGCTTTTTCTGGGAGCCACGCTGCTTTACACCGGCGGGATGTTTTTGAACGACGCGTTCGACGCGGATTTCGATCGCCAGCATCGCCGCCAGCGCCCGATTCCCTCCAGCGCAATTTCCGAACACGACGTCTGGCTTTATGGATTTCTTCAACTTGGCGTCGGACTGCTTCTGCTCGTCCAACTGGGAATCATCACCGCGATTCTCTCCATTCTCCTGGTCGGCTGCATCCTGCTCTACGACGCCATCCACAAATTGGTGGCGATCTCGCCTCTGCTGATGGCCGCCTGCCGTCTGTTCCTGTATCTCGTGGCCGCCTCGGTCGCGGACGACGGTGTGCAGGGCCTCGTAGTCTGGAGCGGCCTCGCGCTGGCCATGTATATCGTCGGACTCAGTTACCTGGCGCGAAAGGAATCCAGCCGCGGACCATTAAACAACTGGCCCTGCTATTTATTGGCGGGGCCGCTTTTGCTAGGGGCCACTGTTAACTATGGTGATGGCAAAATTCTGCCGGTGGTGATCCTGTTCCTGCTGGCGGCCTGGATTCTCTGGTGCTTGCGACATATTTTCTGGAGACCACAACGCAATATCGGCTTCACCGTGTCGCTTCTGCTGGCCGGAATTCCATTGGTCGATTGGCTCGCCCTTGGCGGAGGAACGCCACTGGTCAGCGCCATCTTTCTGCTGCTGTTTTTTGCCGCCCTGCTTTTTCAACGATTTATCCCTGCAACTTGAATCAGTGAGGAAATCAAACCGCCTGCAACGCACTGATCAATAGATTCAAACTATCGCGCAACGCTGTGATTTGTGCTTGCGTGGGCGGATCGTGAGTTGACGAAAACAACTTTGCTGACGCCGCTGGCAATGATGAAAACGGCGTTGGCAAACTTACAAACGCCAAAAGAAAACTCCCAAACGCCGCCCGCAGTTTGCGAACGCGAAACCGGGGACAATTCTCTAATTTTCGACGCAAAACCGTCGAAAACGATGAGTTTGCGCCAGCCGGATGG
>JBDSIW010000333.1:0-6478 GCA_039917795.1 Verrucomicrobiota bacterium
GCGAATCAATACGGGAGTAACACAATTGGACTAAACACGATATACCCAAGTGAAAGACTAATTCCCGCCCAGCGAATTTCCTTTTGAAGCGCACTCGCCAGTAACGCGATTATTGCAAGAGGGCCAAAATAGAATAGGTGAACAATAGCGACAGCCATACCTTCATCGGCAAGTGGAGCGCTTTCGATTGACCAACACCAATACGGGAAAATGGCGGATTTTATACAATCAAGTGCCGCCAGACACAAAGTTAACTTCGCGCGGAAGGGCAGTGGCCGCCGAAATTTGTGATAGAGAAAAACCAAGCCTATACTTAGTCCGACGATAGCCACCCAAACTGCCAAGCGTATCATTTCGTAATTCTCCCGAGACATAAGAACGAAATCCTAAAGGCTAAATCTGAAAATCCCCCTTCCCCTTCGCGCGATCTTTTTTGCTGATAACTTTCACATCGCACGCTTCGACAACGACCACGGAATTTTCGGGGACGCTGGCCATCAGAAAAACATTCGCACCAATCGTGCTGCCCGCACCGATCACGGTTTCGCCGCCAACAATGGTGGCATTGGCGTAGATCGTGACATGGTCTTCGATGGTCGGATGACGCTTCTGCCCGCGCAGTTGTTGCCCGCCCGAGAGTGAGCGAGCGACCAGTCCGACTCCCTGGTAAAGTTTTACGTGGCTGCCGATCTCGCAAGTTTCGCCAATGACCGTTCCGGTGCCGTGATCGATGAAAAAGTGAGAGCCGATTTTCGCGCCGGGATGTAGATCCATGCCGGTGCGACTGTGCGCCCACTCGGACATAATGCGCGGGATGAGCGGAATATTTTTCCCGTAAAGTTCGTGGGCCATCCGCTGTACAGCGATGCTCTCGACGAATGGATACGCGACGATGACTTCTTCTTTGCTGAGCGCAGCAGGGTCGCCATTGAACGCGGCCTCGGTGTCAGTTTGGAGCAATTCGCGGATGCGCGGAAGGTTTCCCAGGAATTCCAAGGTCAAACTTCGCGCGAGAGAGCGCAGATCCTTTTTGCCGGAATCTTCGGGCGGCGCATATTCAAGGCTTTTATAGAATTCATCTTCGAGGCGGCCGAGAACAGAATCCATCAAGGTCGCGATCTCAACTTTCAACTCGGAAGAATGGATGGGCCTTTCGTCGAAGAAACCGGGGAAAATCAAGCGGAGCAAATCCAGCGTGATGGATGCGATGGCGCTTTTGGACGGCAGATTTTTGCCATCGAGATGATTGATGCCGCCGCTGCGGGCGTAGGAAGCAATTAATTGCTCGGTCAATTGCGTCACGTTCACGCCGCGAGTATTCCGCAGGCGATTGCCAAAGGCAAGCAAGTGGCCGGTCTGCATCTGTTTTCACGCTCTGAATTCTGCTCGTAGCCTTAATCTTAATCTGCGCAGGGGGAAAAAGTGACTGAACAAGATCAAGAAAGGGCGGCACTGGAGTTCGGTCGCGGATTACATTCCCATGATCTGGTAGCCGCAATCGACGTAGAGAACTTGTCCCGTGATCGCTGCGGCTCCATCGCTGGCGAGGAAGGTTCCCGTGGCGCCCAATTCATCAGGCGCAACATTTCGCTTCAATGGAGAGTGCGCCTCGTAGTGTTTCAGCATCTCGGTGAAACCAGAAATGCCGCGCGCGGCGAGCGTGTTCATGGGGCCTGCGCTGATGCAATTGACGCGAATTTTCTTCGGGCCAAGATCATAAGCGAGATAACGAGTGCTCGCTTCGAGGGAGGCTTTCGCCACGCCCATCACGTTGTAGTGCGGCACCACTTTTTCCGCGCCGTAATAGGACATCGCCACGATGCTGCCGCCTTCCTTCATGAGCGGGGCAGCGCCGCGGGCAAGAGCCACCAAAGAATACGCGCTGATATCGTGGGCGATGCGATAAGCTTCGCGGCTCGTATTGACGAATTCGCCTTCGAGCGCGTCCTTGGGCGCGAACGCCACCGAGTGCAGGAGCAAATGGAGTTGGCCGAATTTCTGGGAGACGTCGCTGAAAACTTTGGCGATGTCTTCGTCTTTGGTGACGTCGCAAGGCATGAGGAGCGTGTCGGGTCCGAATGTTCCAGCGAGCTCCTCGACATTTTCTTTCAGGCGTTCGCCTTGATACGTGAATGCGAGCCTCGCTCCAGCCTTGTGCCATGCCTGGGCAATGGCCCAGGCGATGGAGCGTTTGTTGGCCACGCCAAAGACGATCCCGAGTTTTCCAGTTAGTAATGACATAGATTTTTTTGAACCGTCAACTCATCGAACTTTTCCCGCCAATGGATTCTCTTTCGCCGTTGAACGATTCACCATTTAACGCTTCAGCGTTTGATGCGCAACCAAATCAACGCCAGCAAACCGAGCAGCAAAAGCGCGCTCACTGCCCAAATGCTGACGCCATTGACCTCCGGGAAAAAATATTTCGCGCCCAATCCCACACCCGCGCCGAGCAATGTGCCCAGGCCGATCACCGCTTCATGCAGGCCGCCGTGTTTGCTTTTCGAGGCGCCGCCGTGCATCGAGTAATAAAGCGAAGAATAATAAATCAGCCCGACGGACAAACCAAAAAGGATCTGCGCCACCAGCAAAATCCAAAGCGCTGGTGAAAAAAGGATCCCCAGAAAACTGACGACCAGCAAAAATTTCGCGGCGAGCAAATAACCAAATCGATAATGCCATCCGGGCCAAAGCCAGAACAAGATGAACGCGCCCATACGGACGAAGAACCAGAGCGAACAAAACACCCCTGTGAGCGTGGGCGAAAGATCGAAGCGCCGCGCGACTGTCGGGATCATCGGAATGGCGGTATTGATCGCGATGTAAGCAACGGGGTTGGCGAGAAGCGCGAAGCGCAGGAATTTTTTCTGGGTAAGCTCATCCACTTCGCCCGATTCCGGCTCGATATTCTCCCGCTCCGTTCCTTCCGGCTGAAGGATTCGATTGGCAGTGGAACGTTCGAGCCAAAGGACCATCCCGAATTGCCCCACGTGGATGAACGCCGGAATCCAAAAGAGCGACGTCACCCCCAATCGGTCCAGCAACGCACCGCCGATGAAATACGAAACACCGCTCACGCCGGACCAGACGATGTTGTAGATGCCGGCCAATCGCGGCAGACGTCGGCCCGTAACGCCTTTGCTGGTGAGGGATTGGAGGTTCGGCCACGTGAAACACATCCCAACGGTCCAGATCATCAGCACGCAAACCTGCGCGGTGGGAAAGGGGAGACGCGCGCCTGCGATGAGCGCTGCCGTCATGACTGCGAATCCAATTTTCAGTGCAGAAAAATTTCCGACGCGATGCCCGTACCAGCCGCCGAGCCAGGCGGAGGCGGGATAGACCAGGCCGTGCAGCGCGACGAGGCCGAGATTTTCCGCGACCCCGAAATGGAACTGGCTTTGCGTGTAGAAAAAGAGCCAGTTGAAATAAATCCCGGTGGCGAAGGCATTCGACCCTTCGAGCAGAAAGATGTGGAATTTGGAACCGTGCGCCCTCATTCGCCTTCTGCGCCGGAGATTTCCTGAATCGCTTTGCGGCAATACCATTTCACGGCGTTGGACATCGCTGGCTGAAGGAACTCCAAATCCTTTTCCGAACACCAGCGGATGGCGTGATGTTCTTCGACGGCGCATCGTTCTTCCGGCGGGGTCCTGGTTGAACGTTCGCCAACTCGACGTTTGGGGCGCGCCCAATAAATCATCCCGATGTGTTCGTGCGTGTCGTTGATGCGATGGATGTCTAAAAATCTCGGGGCGATCAGTGCACGGGTTCCAGGTTCAGTGGTGGGCGGACGCTCGCCGAGGAGTTCGACCTCGAGGCCGCTTTCCTCTTTCGCTTCGCGCAAGGCGGCGATTTCCGGATCTTCATCGAGTTCGACATGGCCGCCAAGCGGGAGCCATTTGTCGAGTTTGCGATGATGGATCAAAAGAATTTTGGCGTCATGAACGACAAAAATCGCCACGGTGAAATCAATTTTCTCGTGAATGTGTCCCATGCTGGTTGAACTTTGGCGGGCTGAATTGGGCGCGTCAACTTCGTTGCGGCACGGCGCGCGGGTTCCGCGTGTTTACGCCGATTTTTTCTGCGCATCGAGGATTTCGCGCACCTTGCCCAGGAAGGTGTCGGGCCGGAAGGGTTTTTGCAAAAACTCGGCAGGGCCGTCGAACTTTCCGAAGTGCCGCGCCTCTTCGTTGCTGTATCCGGAAATGTAAAGCACTGGGAGTTCGGGATGACTGGCGACCATGCGCTTGGCCAATTCCCAGCCGTTCATCTCCGGCATCAACATGTCCGAGATAAGCAAGTCGATCGGGCCCGGGTGCTGACCGGCGAGCTCGATGGCTTCGGGGCCGTGCCGTGCCTCCACTACATTGTAGCCCTGGGCGCGCAGAACTTCGCAAAGCATGGCGCGCACGATTTCTTCATCCTCGACGAGGAAAAGCGTTTCGGACCCGCCCATCGCAGCAGAGAGGACGTGACGGGAGGCTGGAGAAAAATCGGTCACCACACCCTCCACGCGAGGCAAAAAAACATGAAAAGTGGTGCCGCGACCCACCTCGCTATGGACGGAGATCTCGCCGCCGCTTTGCCGGACAATGCCATAAACAATTGAGAGGCCAAGACCAGTGCCTTTGCCAAGACTTTTCGTCGTGAAAAACGGCTCGAACAAATGGGCCTTCACCTCGGGCGTCATACCCAACCCGGTATCCGTGATGGAAAGGCGCACATAGGAGCCGGGACGAAAGTCGTCCGAAAAACCCTCAGGCTTGTCGAGGAGTTCGAGGCAGGTGGTTTCGATCGTCAAGGTTCCGCCCTGCGGCATGGCGTCGCGGGCATTGAGGGACAGGTTGAGGATCACTTGCTCGATTTGCCCCGGATCGGCACTGACATGCTGGGCGGATTGACCGGCTCGGCTGACAATCTGGATATTTTCGCCGATCAATCGGCGCAAGAGTTTGCTGACATCGGCCACTGCGATATCGAGGGAAAAAACTTTGGGTTTCAAAACCTGTTTGCGGCTAAAGGCCAGCAACTGCGCGGTCAAGGCGGCAGCGCGATCCGCCGATTTTTCGATTTGCACGATGGTGTCGCGGTTCGTGTCGGAGGGCTGGAGTCGTTGCAAAAGCAAATTGGTGTAGCCAATGATGGCTTGCATCAGGTTGTTGAAATCGTGCGCGATGCCCCCCGCCAGCCGGCCGATGGCTTCCATTTTTTGCGACTGCCGCAATTTGGTTTCGAGAGTGAGGCGATCGGTGATGTCGCGCGAGACCACCACCACCTTGTTGGTCTGCCCTGATTTATCCCGCACGACGCTGCCCTGTGATTCGATGAATCGAATGGTTCCGTCCTTGCGCACGAATCGGAAAGCGGCGCGCTGGCCGCTGCCGGTGCTGACCGTGTCTTCAAAAATGCGTTGGATGGAATCACGGTCATCCGGGTGAATTTCCATGAAAGAATTGGTGCCGACCAACGCCGAGGGATCGCCGAGGACCGTTTGGTAGGAAGGGCTGTTGTAAATGCGCTGCCCGTCGCGATCGAGCACCGCGATCATGTCGTTCATGCATTCCGAGATCAGGCGAAAGAACTCCTCTCGCTCGCGCAAAGTTTCTTCGAGTTCTTTGCGGATCGTGATGTCGTGAATGACCGACTGAAATTCTTGCGGGCGACCCGCTTCATCGAAGAGTGAATGAATGGTGCATTGTTGCCAGACGAGCTTGCCTTCCGCTGAAAGCAGTTTGTCGTCAAAAGATAGGGTTGGCTGCTCGGGAGTGAGAGTGGCAAAGACGCTGAGGGGAATCTCGCGGTCTTCATTCTGCAACGACGGCATGAAGGAAGTTCCCATCAATTGCGCAACCGTTTTTCCATGGAACATACAATACGCCTGGTTCACAAAGGTGATGCGGCCATCAAGGCCGAATCGACAAATTAGGTCGGATTGGTCCTCCACTACGGCACGGTAGCGCTTCCCGTTATCGCGCGCGCCGCGGATGGCGTCCTCACGCTCCGCCGCGATCGCCGCGAAAAACAAATTGCTGATGGCAATAACGCCGAGGTAGGTGGCGATTAGAAGGAGGCTTTCCTGCTCGCGCCCGGCGACAAAGGGACCCCGTTCGTTCACCAAGGCGTAAAGGGCCACAACCGACACCGCGAGCGTTCCGGTCGTTGCTCCGCGCGGACCAAATCGCAGGGCGGCCCAGACCAGAAATGGATACGGTAGATAAGCCAGCGGATAGTTTTGTCCCCCGACAAACGACCACCAACCGACCGACACCATTGTCCCGAGGATCACTCCCAGTGCGCAGACGATCGTCTCTGCCAGTCGGTTTAGTTCCCAACGAATGGCGCCGGATGTTCTCCAAGTGAGAAGCACCGGCGCAACGATCAGCAACGCCAATGCATTGGGAATCCACAATTTTCCGGTGGTGAAAAATAAATCCCGCCATGGAACCGAGCCATCGAGACAAAGCCCACCGGCTTC
>JBDSIW010000334.1:0-9268 GCA_039917795.1 Verrucomicrobiota bacterium
AGCGCATCATCGCGAAGGGTTGGCCGGGTAAACCGGCCAACCCTTTTTGTTAACGAAGGGAAACGGAAAAAAGCGGTTTCGGCACGGAACGTCTTCCAGTTGCACGAGCGCGGCACGGGAACAACTAGGATTGAATTCTTTGAATCGCGGAGAAAATGGCTTCAGCGGTGGCGGGTGATGCCAATGGCACTTGGGAATTTTTTTCCCCAAAGGCGGCGACGGCGTCGCGAATCGCTTCTCGAACCGAGATCGCGAGCATCAGCGGCGGCTCGCCCACGGCCTTGCTACCGTAAACCACATTTTTTTGGGCGGCGTTTTTCAGGAAATTCACGTTGAAAATTTTGGGGGTGTCGCCCACTGCTGGAATCTTGTAGGTATCCGGAGAATGGGTCAGCAACTGGCCTTTGCTGTCCCATTTCAATTCCTCACTCGTCAGCCAGCCCATTCCCTGCACAAATCCGCCCTCGATCTGTCCCCGGTTCACGCCTTCATTGATCGAGTTGCCGGCGTCGTGCAAAATGTCCGTGCGCAACACTTGCGTCATTCCCGTGAACCCATCCACCTCGACTTCCGTGACCGCCGCGCCATTGGAGAAATAGTGAAATGGTTTCCCACGCCCGGCGACGCGATCCCAATGGATTCCCGGCGTCGCGTAAAAACCCGTGGCCGATAAACAGACGCGTTCGAGGTACGCCTTTTTCACCACCTCAACGAACGAAACTTTCCATTTCGGTTGGTCGCGCTGGCGGACAAATCCTTCCGCAAAAATGAATGCGTTATTCGGCTCGCTGGCGATTTCTCGCCGGGCGGGCTCTGGCGCGTCATCGTCCGGAGGACTTCCCCGGGTCAGGTCTGGCTCGGGTGAAACTTTTCCGTCATCACTTGAAAGCGCATGGAGCAACTCCGCAGCAATGGGAGAAAGACGCGCGCGCAAAATCTCGCAGGCATTTCTCACCGCCGCTCCATTCAAATCCGTTCCCGCCGACGCCGCCGTCGCCGAGGTGTTGGGCACCTTGTCGGTGCTGGTGTGCATGATGCGAATTTGCGCGACGTCGATTCCAAGCTCGTTCGCTGCGATGGCCGCGATGTTGGTGTGAAGCCCCTGCCCCATTTCCGTGCCGCCGTGGTTCAATTGCACGGTGCCGTCCTGATAAATTAAAACAAAAGCGCCGGCCTGGTTCAAATGCGTGACGGTAAAACTGATGCCGAACTTGACCGGCGTCATGGCGATGCCTCGTTTCGCATGAGGGTTTTGTCCGTTCCAATTTCTGATCTCGTCGCGGCGTTGCGAGATCTCCGCCGAGGTCTTCAGCGTCTCCCAAATGGTTTGAATGCGGTTGTCCTCGATCTCCTGGCCGTAATGCGTCGTGTTGGTTTCACCCTGGCCGCGATAGAGATTTTTTTCGCGAATGTTCTCGGGCAAAACTCCAAGGCGCCGCGCAATCCGGTCGATGATTTCCTCGATTATGAGCATTCCCTGCGGGCCGCCAAAGCCACGGAAGGCGGTGTTGGAAACAAGGTTGGTCTTTGCGACCAGGCCTTTCAGTTCCACCGCCGGAATGTAGTAGCAATTATCGAAATGGAACAAGGCGCGGTCGGTCACAGCCTGGGAGAGATCCAGCGCCCAGCCGCCATTGGAAAAAATTTCCGCCTTCGCCGCCAGCAACATGCCGTCGGCGTCGAAGCCCACTTTGAATTTTGCCAGGAACGGATGGCGCTTGCCGGTGAGCATCATGTCCTGATCACGATTGTAGCGCAGGCGCACGGGCGAGCCGGTGATTCTCGCTGCCAGCGCCACCAGTGCGGCAGGGGTGGCGGCTTGCGTCTCTTTGCCGCCGAATCCACCGCCCATTCGCGGACACTGCACGATCACCTGGTTGCACGGCAGGTCGAGGACGTGGGCAACGGCGGCCTGGACTTCAGAGGGATGTTGCGTCGAGGAGACCACGAACACCGACCCGTCTTCGCCGGGCTCCGCCCACGCCGCCTGCATTTCCAGATAAAAATGTTCCTGGCCGCCGAGAGAAAATTCGCCCTCCATGATTTGAGGCGTCGCGCCCAACGCAGTCTCAACATTTCCGCGCCGGATAAAATTCGGCTCGTTATGAAAGCTGTCGCGAATGATCGCTTCTTCAATCGTCAGAATGGGCGCGAGCGGCAAATATTCCACAATGACTTTTCCCGCGGCGGCACGGCAGGCCGCAAGCGATTCGCCCACGACGAGCGCAATCAGCTGGCCGTGAAAATAAACTTCCTTGTCGGCCAGCAATGGTTCGTCATGCTTCGTGCCGATGTCGTTCAGGCCCGGAATATCTTCAGCGAGGATCACGGCCCGAATGCCGGGCATTTTCTTCGCCTCGGAGACATCGCGGTTAATAATCCTGGCCCGCGCGTGCGGTGAGCAAACCGGCCAGGCTTCCCAGGTTATTCGTTGCGAAGCCTCATCGTCGGCATAAATCGCCTCACCGGTCACGTGTTTGTGTGCGCTATCGTGCGATCGAGCACGGGCGAACTTCGCCGCGCGATTGGGCGAGCGGATTGAAATTCGGGGCGCGACCCCTTTCGCCCCTTCGTGGAAAAACTTCTGGAACAAACGGGTGATCAAGTTTTCTCTATAAGCCGCGCTGCCGCGCACATCAGAAATTGGCGTGAATTCTTTTCCCAGAACCGGGAGAACCCGGACAACAGTTTCCGCGCTCCAAATTTTTCCAAGCAATGCCGCTTCCGTTTTGCGGGCGCGCATCGTGGTCGCCGCCACCCCGCCATAAACAAGTCTCGCCGCCTGAACCACGTTTCGCTCGTCTAAGTCCACCGCAAAGCAGGCGGCGACTGTGCTGATGTCCATCTCGCGTCGCTTGGAAACTTTATAAAATTCTCTCAACTCCTTGCATTCCGTTTGCAGGCGCGCGCGCGGGAGCAGGATGGTTTTCAAAATTTCTCCGGGCTGAAGCGCCGTTTTTCTGTAGGCCTGAAAGAATTTCTCCAATTCAAGAACGCGCTCGCCTCCAGCGGATGCGAGGACCACTTTGGCGTTGTAAGCAATCAAGACCGGCGCGGAATCCCCGATGGGCGAGGCGGTCACTAGGTTCCCGCCGAGCGTCGCGCGATTCCGGATCTGCCGTGAGCCGAAGACCGCGAGCATTTTTGCGAACGGCGGGAACTCGCCGACCAAAGCTTCCTCAAGTTGAGTCAGCGTCACGGCAGCACCGATTCGCCACTCCAGATCGCTCGCTACACTCTCTTTAAGTTCGGGCACAGCCTCCACCGAAATCAGCGTCGCAAATTTCCTGTAACGCTTGGTGATTTCCAATCCGAGTTCAGTTGCGCCAGCGATCAGCCGCGCGTCGGGATTGTCCGCCAGCAATCGAAATAGCGAGGCGAGCGAACCGGGCCGGTAAAATTTTTCGTCAGTGGAAAAATATTCTACCATACTCAGCTCAGCGGAACCTCTCTCCAATTGCCCGGCGAAATGATCCGATCCGGAACGCTTCTGCGCAAAAGCTTCGATCGCCGCGTCACGGATGGGACGATATCCTGTGCATCGACAAAGATTGCCGCAAAGTTGATCGTCAATCTGCCATGGTTCTTTGAGGTCGTCGCGATAGAAACCCTCGAGCATCGACATCACAATTCCCGGCGTGCAATACCCGCATTGCGATCCGTTATTTTGCACCATCGCCCGTTGCACCGCGTGCAATTCCCCATTGGCGACGCCTTCGACGGTAATGACGGTGCGTCCAGCGATGAGCGGAAGCGGCATGAGGCAACTATTGACGGCGCGAAAGATATTTTTTCCATCCGCCCTTTGTTCCACGATGACGATGGAACAGGCCCCGCAATCGCCTTCCGCGCAACCTTCCTTGGTCCCGGTGCAACCGATGCCGCGCAGGTATTCCAGGACTGTGGTATTGGGGGAACGATTCTCAACGCGGACCGGGCGGCCATTTAAAACGAACTCGAGGAATTGATTCATGTTCCGATTTTGAGGGTAGCGAAAATGTCAGACATCGCAACGTCAGCCTTGAATGAAATATGAACTAGCCGCTTGACGCGGCATTCGCTCTTGCCATAAAACCTAACGTCATTCCAAACCGCCGACTTATGAATAAAAAAACTTTTCTCCTCCTTTGCACGGGAATCCTCGCGAGCGCCGCCAGTTTGCGCGCTCAAGTCAGCGTATCGGCCCTGAGCGGTTTTAGTCCAAACGGTGATGGATGGCTGGCGCCGGGGGAAGGCGGTTACTCATTTCTCGGGACGGGAAACTTGGAGCGCGGTCTGGCCTTCGGCAATGACCACCTTTATCTGGTCAGCCGCTTTGGCGGATCTTTCGTGCGGATTCTCGACAAACTCACGGGTGCCGATCTTGGCTCACTCAACGTCACGGGCGTCTCTGGTGGAACCTTCGCCGTGAATCAGGTCGCTGTTGGCGGCGATGGAGCGATCTACGTGAACAATCTGACGACTCAATCAACGACCTCTCCGCTTAAAGTTTACAGTTGGGGTAACGAACTGGCGGCCCCGACTGTGGCTTACAGTGGCGACGGCGGCTTGGCGGGATCGCGGATCGGGGACAGCATGGCGGTCGTTGGCAGCGGAAGCTCCACAATGCTTGCCTTGGGTTATAACAGCACTCCTTCGGTTGCGGGAAATAATGGTTACGCGCTGATTAACCCGACGGCTGGCACGGCTACGGCCGTAGGATTTTCCGGAACGCCGCCCAATGCGGGGGATTTTCGCCTCGGCATCACGTTTAGCGATTCGAGCCACGTCCTCGGCACGGCAGGCAGCAGCTTATATCGTTACTCCAGTTTTGCAGGTTCAAGTGGGACGCTAATCGGCAGCCCGGCGATTCCCGATCCGGCCGGTGCGACGGCTGCTCGGCTCCTTGCCTATGCGGTAGTCGGCGGGGTTCCGTTGCTGGCGGTCCAAAGCGTCGGCGATTCCCACGTGAGCATTTACGATGTGACCGATCCTGCATCCCCCATTTATTTAGCCAGCGGTAACAACACCTCGGGAACCTTGGCCGCTAACGCCAATGGAACCGGAGAACTCGCCTGGGGCGACATCAGCGGAAACACCGCCCACCTTTGGGCCATGAGTTCCAATCAAGGCATTCAGGCGTTCACCGTGACTGTTCCTGAACCCTCCGTCCTCGCAACGATGCTGATTGGCGCAAGTGCCATTGGATTGAGCATGCTCCGCAGGAAAAAGTCCTGATTTGTTTCCAACCCTTTTTGGAAAGCCGGCTCGATGCGAGTCGGCTTTTGCTTTTACCCGAATCAATATCACGGTCAAAAATTCATTGATTCCTTCCGCGAACTCGTCACGTTACAAAAAATAGAATTCTATGAATGCAATGCACGAAATTGATTACAAGATTTATGGGGACGACATGCAATTCGTCGAGATCGAGTTGGACCCGATGGAAGCGGCCGTGGCGGAGGCCGGCGGCATGATGTACATGGAGGACGGAATCGAAATGGAAACTATTTTCGGCGACGGCTCGCAGCAGAACAGCGGCTTCCTCGGCGCATTGATGGGCGCGGGCAAGCGCTTGCTTACCGGTGAATCCATGTTCATGACCGTTTTCCAAAATCGTGGCACGGGCAAAAAGCATGTCGCCTTCGGCGCGCCTTACCCGGGAAAAATCATTCCCGTTCGGCTGGCGGATATTGGGGGCGAGTTGCTGGCGCAGAAGGATTCCTTCCTCTGCGCAGCCAAAGGAGTCAGCCTCGGCATCGCGTTTACAAAGCGCTTCGGCGCCGGGTTGTTCGGCGGCGAAGGTTTTATCCTGGAGCGTCTGCAAGGCGACGGCTTCGCGTTCATCCACGCGGGAGGTACCCTCTTGCAACGAGACCTCGCGCCGGGCGAATCCCTTCGCGTGGATACCGGTTGCATCGTGGCATTTCAGCCAACGGTCGATTACGACATCCAATACGTCGGCGGGATCAAGACGGCGCTCTTCGGCGGCGAAGGACTTTTCTTTGCCACGCTGCGTGGACCCGGACGCATTTGGTTGCAGTCCCTCCCGCTGAGCCGGTTGGCTGCGCGCATTACCGCCGCTTCTCCGCAGACGGGTCGAGGCGGCCGGGAGGAAGGATCGGTGCTCGGCGGTTTGGGACGTTTGCTCGACGGAGATAATTCCTGAGGAAGCGGCGAAGCGCGCTCAATCGAAGGAGTTGAATTGGCGAATGACGTGCATAGAAATCTTCATGATGAAAGTTGCGGGTCGTGCGAAAATTATTTCTCAACTCCATTGCGCACGGATGACGTCCAGCGTTTTCATGATCGAGAGTGATTCGTCCAAGGGCATGACACGGCTTTCCAATTCGCCCCCTCGGAGGCAAGCCATCACTTCCACCGCCTCGAATTGGTATCCGTTTCCTTCAAGAGCGAACTCGATGGTTTCGTCGCTCACCCCTTCGCGAGAAATAGTGAATGCCGTCGGCTTCCACCAGGGACGATAAATTCTAATACGCCCTGTCGTTCCCAGAAGAATTGCCTCCTGAGCCGTCTCCAGGCGGATCGCCGTCGCCAGCACCGCGAGCTCACCTCTTTGGTGGGAAAGAATCACGGCGGCTTCTTCATCCACACCGGACTTCCCAATGTTTGCGGAGCTGGCAATCCGTGTCGGCGCGCCAAAAATCATTGAAGCCAATGAGATGGGATAAACGCCGACGTCCAGCAAAGCACCGCCACCGAGCGCTGGATTGAACAAGCGTTCTTCCTCTCGATATTCCGCGTGAAACCCAAAATCGGCGGTCAACATTCGAACTTCACCAATCACATTTTCTGCGAGCAATTCCCGCAAGCGCGTCATTAGTGGAAAGCAGCGGGTCCACATGGCTTCCATCAGGAAAAGCTTTCGCTCGCGCGCAAAAGCAACGACCTCCCCAGCCTCGCGGGCGTCGATCGTGAAAGGTTTTTCGCAGAGCACGGCCTTGCCGGACGACAGGGCGAGCAAGGTGTTTTCCTTGTGACAGGAATGCGGGGTGGCGACGTAGATCACATCCACGTCGCGATCATTGGCCAGCGATTCGTAACTGGGATGCCGATGCAGAATGTTGAATTCCTTTCCGAACAATTCCGCCTTTTCCGCACATCGCGAACCCACCGCAGTCAGCCGGGCATCGGGCAACGCGCTGAGCCCTTCGGCAAATTGCCGCGCAATTTTTCCGGTGCCGAGGATGCCCCAGCGGATCGTGTCGCTCATTTTAACCTTTGGGCTCTGGAGATATTGTCGGGTGAAAAAGCATGGAAGAAAATTTCCCGATGCGAACCGAACATGCAACGATCAAGTGAATTGCCGCAGAAAAAACGCGTAGAATTGAACCCGATCAGCGGCCCGGGCGATCCCCACGATTTCCCCCACGGCCACCTCCACCGCGACGGCCTCCACCATCCGAATTTCCCCGCGCCGGGCTCAGCTGGTTGAGCCATTCTCCCGCGCGCGGAACATAATTGACCATAGCTTCCTGCCCAAGAGTTTGGCCGAGAGCGGCCCGAGTATCCGCCGAGAGCCCGGCAAGCGCGGCCGTGCGAGCGTCTCCCGTCAGGCTGGTGTCCTTCTGAATCCTTTGCTTCTCCTGCTCAGCCGCCACACGGACCTGATAAAGCGTGTCCGTCGTCTCGCGCGGCAAATTATATTTCTGCGTAAAATCAAATGTGTCGCGATAACGCCCGTCCTGGGAAAGTTGGTAATCGCGAAACCGGGCGTCGCCGAGAACGGATTTCAATTGCTCGTCCATTTTTTGCTGCGCCGCCTTCCGTTCCTGCGCGTTCGCCGAATCGCCCCCATCCCGGTTGAAAGCGTATTGATCATCGAACGCCTTGCGCGTCTGGAAAATTTGTTTGAATTCTTCCTCGCTCGGTTGAAATCCGGAAAGGTTGTCGCGCATATTCCGGGCGGTGAAGGAATTGCGCAGTTGATATTGTTCAAAATCCGCCGGGCCGAGCAACTTCGCCATCTCTGTTTCGCTTTCCGCGCGCAAGGCCATGAACTTCCCCCGGTTTTCTGGAGTCATTCCGCCGTCCGCAAAAAGGGAGCGCTCCATCTCCCGATATTTTTGACGCAGCGCCTTGGTTTTCTCCTGCATTTCGGGCGCGAGAAAACCGTAGCGCAAGTCGTCGTTGCTCGGGCGGCCTGACAAGCGCGCCAGTTCGGATTCGTAATCCACGCCGAGCAATTCCTTGATCAGCTCCCGCTTCTCCTGCTCCAGCGCGTTCCGCTTCTTGTCGCGATCACGCTCTTCATTGCGAGCGACACGATCCTCAACCTTCCAAAATTTTATATCTTTGGGCGACGGATAAAGCGATGCCATTTTCGACGCATACAACTTGTTGATGTCGGCAATAATGATGTCCCGCACGGTTTCTTCAGGGCATCCAATCACGCGAAGGTTTGCGATGTACTCGCGATAGTCCGCTGATTCAACACTCGTCCAATCCAAATTCTTTTCGCGATCGATGGTAATCGTTTCCATCGTCCGATTGTCGGGAGCTTTTTTCGAGTGAACGGATTCCTTCCGCTCCATCGCCTGGGGAGACTGAACGGGCAGCGCAGGTGTCGCCGAGCGAGTTGCCATCCAAGCTGCTGCCAAAACCGCGTTTGCGCAAAAAGAGGTCAGCAAAAGAATTTTGGATTTTGGAGCCATTAAGAAGTGGACGCTTTGTCTCAGACCAGCGTTACAGAAAACCGCAATCGCTCCAGGAGAAAAAATATTTTCCACTGGCCGCAATCGTGGTGGAACTGGGGTGCCAACCCGCGCATCAAAGAAATCGCGCGATGCCTTCGCGAAAGGGCGGTGGAGTGATCCCAAAAATCTCGAGAGCAGCGGGGCATTTTCCAATTGTCTTTTCCTCAAGCATGACCAATTGATCGCGATTCAGTGGCGGCGCCTTTCGCAGGATTGCGGGGAAAATCCATTCGAGCGTCGCGGCCAAAGTGCGGGCAATCGGCAAGGGAATCTGAACCAGCAACCGTTTTCGACCGGTTGCATCGCAAATGGCCTGGAGAATTTCCCGCAACGTCAAAATCTCGGGACCGCAGAGATCGTAGCTCTGCCCACCGGTGCGCTGATCGCCCAGTGCCTGCACAAAACACCTCGCGACATCTTCCACCGGGACCGGTTGCAAAACGCCGTTGCCCGTTCCCATTACCGGAAGAACCGGCGACCATCGGATCAATCCGGCAAAGAGATTCACGAAATGATCGCCGTGCCCGTAAATGATGGAGGGCCGGAAAATAGTGAAATCCAGCCCGCTATTG
>JBDSIW010000335.1:0-4139 GCA_039917795.1 Verrucomicrobiota bacterium
CATTTCGTACTCGCGAAAGTCCCGCCAGTCCTACTCTTGAATCCACGCCGTGTTTCCGCAAGTCCTCATTCCGCCGCAGCCTCGGGCTAGGGCTTGTTCGAGTTTTTCATTCCAACCATGGACGCCCCGGCGCAGATCAAAAGCGCCTCCGCCGAGATACCACTCATTATGTGAGATGATTTCGATGCTTCCGGATGCAATAGCCGCCCTTCGCGACAGAGACGACGATTCATCAGCCTCGCGGCTGAGAAGCCCTAACCCTTTCCTCTCCTCTGACAACACGCTAGACTGGTTCTTCAAATGGCTGATGCCCGTATCGAAGAATTAAAACAACTGCTGCCGAATTGTCTTCTGCCCGATTGGGTCCGGCTCGGGCGGCGGGTCGGACGCCTTTTGCGGGACCGCCTTCATCCGGATCAACGCGATGCGTTGCTGGATCGACTGCTCCAGCAAGTTCGCGCTTCCGTTGCTTTGTGCGACGAACGTCGCCGCACGGTTCCGCGCGTGACCTATCCGCCCGATTTGCCAATCACTTCGCGCAAGGATGAGATCGTCAACGCCATCCGCGCTCATCAGATTGTGGTTATCGCGGGCGAAACGGGTTCCGGCAAGACGACGCAAATGCCCAAGATGTGCCTCGAAGCCGGCTTGGGCATGGAGGCGAAAATTGGTTGCACGCAGCCCCGTCGCGTCGCGGCGCTTTCCATTTCGCGACGCATCGCGGACGAGCTGAACGTCGTGTGGGGTCGCGAGGTGGGTTGCAAAATCCGGTTCGATGATCGTTCCAGCGAGCGCACCTTTATCAAGTTGATGACCGATGGAATTCTCCTCGCAGAAACACAAGGCGATCCCAATCTCTCCGAATACAATGCCATCATTATCGACGAAGCGCACGAGCGCAGCTTGAACATTGATTTCCTGCTCGGACATCTGAAGGGTCTGCTCGTTCGCCGGCAGGATCTTAAATTGATCATCACCTCTGCGACGATCGACACTGAAATGTTTTCTCGCCATTTCGGCAACGCGCCGATCATCGAGGTCTCTGGGCGGCTCTATCCGGTCGAGGTGCAATATCAGCCGCTCGACTCCGCGTCCGAGGAACGAGGCGACGTGAGTTATGTCGATGCCGCGGTGCAGGCGGCGGAACGAATTCTCTACGAAACCAGTTTCGGCGACGTGCTGATTTTCATGCCGGGCGAGCGCGATATTCGCGAAACTGGCGATCAACTCGAAGGCCGTTTTTCCGGCGAAGCGGAAGTGATTCCGTTGTTTGGCCGACTGAGTGCAGGCGATCAACAGCGCGTCTTCGCCTCGGCTTCCCGTCGCAAAATCGTCATCGCCACGAATATTGCGGAGACGTCGCTGACCCTTCCCGGCATTCGTTACGTGATCGATTCCGGGCTGGCGCGCATGAGTCGTTACAATCCACGCACGCGCACAAAGCGATTGCCGGTGGAGCCGGTCTCGCAAAGCAGCGCCAACCAACGCAAGGGCCGCGCCGGACGCGTCGAGGCAGGTGTGTGCATCCGGCTTTATTCGGAAGAAGATTTCGCTGCCCGCTCACTATTCACCCAGCCGGAAATTCAGCGCGCCAATCTGGCGGAAGTGATCTTGCGGATGAAGGCATTCCACCTTGGAGACGACATCGAAACATTTCCGTTCGTCCAACCGCCCGCGCCTGCGGCCATCGCGAACGGTTACGCGCTCTTGCAGGAATTGGGCGCGCTCGACGAACACCGGGAACTCACGCGTCTTGGCGAAGATCTGGCACGCCTCCCGATTGATCCAACGCTCGGGCGAATGCTCCTGCAATCGCAACACGAACACGCCACCCGGGAATTGTTGATCATCGCCGCAGGATTGAGCATTCAAGATCCGCGAGAACGTCCGCTTGATCAAAAGGAAGCCGCCGCCAGCGCGCACCGAAAATTCACCCACCCGCAATCGGATTTTCTCTCGCTGCTGAATATTTGGAATGCCGTGCACGACGAATGGGATCGCCTGCGCACGCAGAGCCAGCGCCGGAAGTTTTGTCGCCAGCATTTTCTTTCCTACTTGCGAATGCGCGAGTGGCAGGACGTTTATTCCCAACTGCACGATGCCCTCGGCGATCTCGGCACACTCAAACTCAATGAAAGCAACGCCGCCTATGACGCGATTCATCGCTCGATCCTTGCGGGTCTGATCGGGCACGTCGCGCGTTTCGAGGAACGCAACAGTTACAAAGCGGCGGGCAATCGAATCGTTTCCGTTTTTCCTGGCTCGATTCTTTACGCGCGAGGCGAGCCGCAGAAAAAGCAAATGCCCAAAGGCTATAAGCCGGCCCCAAAGCTGAAATCCAATCAGCCGCCGTGGATCGTCGCTGGAGAAATCGTGGAAACGTCCCAGCTTTTTGCGCGAGTGTTGGCCGGGATCGATCCGCAATGGATTTGTCAACTCGCGCCGCACTGCTGCAAAGTAACGCATCAAAATCCGCACTGGAGCGCCACCGCAGGCAACGTGCTGGTGGAAGAAATTGTCACGTTGCATGGTTTGGAAGTGCAACGCCGCAAGATTTCCCATGGCAATATCAATGCAAAGGAAGCCACCGCGATTTTTATTCGCTCCGCGTTGGTCGAAGAGGAATTGATGCCGCCGCAGAATCGCCAAAGTGACGAGAGCGATGCCGATCGCGATGACGTTCGTATCCTGACTCCAGCCGCAACGAACAAAACCGAGCTTCCGTCCTCCTATCGTTTTCTCGAGCACAACCGCAGCATCCGCGAAAAAATCGACACCTGGCGCACCCGCGTCCGCAACCACGACTTGGGGGATCTCGACCAGGCGTTGACCGAATTTTACGCCCGGCAGATTGAAAATATTTCTTCGCTCCACGAGCTAAATCGGTTCCTGCGCGAACCGGGCGCAACCCAACGCCTTTGCCTTTCTGAAACCGATTTAACCAGCGGCAAGTCCATGCAATTCGACGCCGCCGCGTTTCCGGACGCCGTGCCGATTGGCGGCCAGCCGGTTTCGCTCGCTTACGCTTACGCACCCGGCGAAGAGCATGACGGCGTGACTATTGAATTGCCTTTCGCCCTCGCACAATTGGCCTCGGCCGCCTTGATCGAGTGGGCAGTGCCCGGCCTGCGCGAGGAAATGATTGGCGAACTTTTGCGCGCTTTGCCGAAAGCGATTCGAAAAGAATTGATGCCGTTTCCGCCGAAGGTTGTTGAAATCGTCACCGGGTTTCAACCGTCGGGAAGTTCGTTTCTCCAGGACCTTGCCCTTTTTGTTCACCAGCATTACGGAGTGGAAATTCCTCTCTCCGCGTGGCCCGCGAATGCCTTGCCGACGCATCTGCGGCCGCGCATCGATATTCTGGATCACAACCGCAAGTCGCTCGGGAGCGGACGCAATCTTGCGCAACTTCAGCAACGTCTCCGACAAACTAAAACCGAGCCGGCGGCAAAATCCGAATCGGCCGACTGGACGCGCGTCGCCCAACAATGGGAGCGATTCGGCCTGACGGATTGGACCTGCGGTGATTTGCCCGAGCGCATCACCGTGCGGGAGGGTTCAGGTCTGCCACTCTATGCGTGGCCCGGCCTGGAATTCGCGGAAGGCGTGGTCAACCTGCGCCTCTTTCGCAGCGCGGATCTGGTCCGCGCGGCAAGTCTTGGCGGCCTGCAACGTCTCGTGGAGATCGCCATCCAAAAAGATCTGGCGTGGTTGGAAAAAGATTTGCGCGCTCTGTCCCGCTACAACGAACTCTACGCGCCGCTGGGCGACAGCGTTGAGTTGCAGGCGAATTCGCTGGAACATCTAAAGCGTCATCTTTTGCCAACAGAGCCGCTGCCAAAATTAACGAGCGTAAATTTTGGGGCGTCCGTCGCCACGACGCGGGAACGTTTGCCGGGCCTCGCGCAAAAATTCATCGATCGACTCGGCCCAATTCTGCAACTCCGGCACCAGGCGCAACAACGCGTTGGCCCTGGCGCAACCAAAGTGGCGGCGGGTTCCCAAAAACTTTCTTCCTTCAGTCAAATCGTCGCGCCAGCGGCCCGGGAAAATCCGTTCGCCGACGAATTGTCTCATTTGATTCCCGCACGCTTTTTGGAGCGAGTTTCTTTCGAGCGCCTGGTGGATCTGCCCCGTTA
>JBDSIW010000336.1:0-4924 GCA_039917795.1 Verrucomicrobiota bacterium
ACGCGCGCGCCGGGCTGGACTCCAAACCGGGTTTGCAACAGTTCTGCGACCCAGAGCGATTGCGCGAGGATTTGCCCGTAGGAATATTCTTCTTCGCCCCAGAAAAGTGCTGGTTTTTTTAAATCGATGTTCGCCGTGTTTGCAAATGCCTGAGCCAGGGTCATGGGCGAAAAGATAGGTTCAAAAGTTCAACTGCAAAGAAAAAATGCGGCCGCGCGAAAATCACTCGCGCATGTCCGATGGCGATTGCTTTTGAGATTTTTTTCCAAGTCCACCATGATGAATTCGAAATGGGCGAAATGATCCTTCACCGCGTTCGCGTCAGTCGGCGGGCGAGAAATGTCTGCCTTCGGATGTCGATCCAGGACGGCCTTCAGGTTGTCATCCCGCAAGGATACGACCTGCGCAATATACCCCGGCTGCTCGAGAAAAAGAGAAACTGGATCGAAACAACGGAGCGCCGTTTCGCCCGTCAGCGAATTGAATTTCCATCGGACCCAGTTGCGACCATCCCCACTCAAATCGTCCTTCCCGCGCTCCACGAAATTTGGCGGGTCTTCCACGTTCCAGAGGTTGGCGGAGGGATGATTCTGCGCCAGACGGAAGCCGACGTCTTAACGCTTTCCGGAAATTTGGGGAGCGGGCTGGTTTGCCGCCGGGCGCTGCAACGCTGGTTGCGATGTCGCGCTCATGAAACGCTGATTCCCTGGCTTCATCGAATCTCGGAGGTGTCGAATTTACCTTTTGGCCGGGCAGCAGTCCGGCTGCAAAAATCACGCTGGGGCAGTTGCTCCCGCCTGCGAACCATCAGCCTGAATGCGAAGTTACTTTTCCTGCGACCGGAAGTGGTTCGCTATCTTTTGATTCACGAACTCTGCCACACCGTTCACATGAACCATTCGCATTCCTATTGGGGATTGGTTGCGTCACTTGAACCAGATTTTAAACGGCTGGATCGAGAAATTCGCCACGGAATGCGTTCCGTGCCGCGATGGGCCTTTTGAGAATCTCCATGACAAATGACGAGAAAAGGGATTGCGGAAGAGTCAACAAGTGGACTGCAATTTCCGGCGGCGCAGCATTTTGACATCGATCGACTCGAAATTCTCCTGCGTCTTCGCGACACGAACCGCTTCCTTGGTCGCTGCCGTCACGCTGGGGAAAAAATTACTCTCGTAGATTTTGTTCGAGTTTTGGTCCAAGACTTCTACGCAATAGCGGTTAAAAATGTCGGGCTGTATTTTGGCTTTGAATTTCATGGGAATTTCCTTGGTATCTCCTAATCGTTCAGAAAACTGCATTTGCATCCTGAAATTCCCTTAATGCTTTCGCCCATATCGATTCGGACGGACAAACGGTTTAGCCCGTCCGTTTATCATATTTTTCCCCCATAGCGAATTGGCGAGACGATTCGAGGTTGTTTCTAAGGAGAGAAGAATACACGTTGCGGGAATATTTTCCCGTGCCTTGAAACAAAGCCTATGAAAAATAAAATAATCAAAAACATCATCCTCGTCGGCGTCTTGCTGGGAGTAACCAATGTCTTCG
Source organism: Verrucomicrobiota bacterium (assembly GCA_039917795.1). GTDB lineage: Bacteria > Verrucomicrobiota > Verrucomicrobiia > Limisphaerales > CANJXF01 > CANJXF01. The sequence continues at coordinate 1,549 of JBDSIW010000336.1, forward strand.
CAGATCCAGTGCGCAAAGCGCCAGTGCTTCCGCCCCTTCCGCCGGGCTTTGTTATCAAAAACCCGCCAATCAACGAACCCGCTGGCGCAGAAGCTCCGGCTAAAAAATCGCCCGCAGCCACGCCAAAGAAGCCGGAAGCAAAAACTCCCGCTCCTCCCGCTCCTCCGGCTCCCGCCAAACCGTGAGCCGTTATCCGAAATTGAAGTAAGCCTATCGCTTCTGATTGTAGGTCTTTTTGGCGTATTTCTCTTCGACCAAAATCTCCGCTTGGATGGATAATTCCCTGGTGGCGACAAACTCCTCCCAGCGAACCGGTGCTGAACCGACGGAATCGCACATGGCCTTTTGCCAATCCGCTTTCGCCAAACCGATCGGTGGCGGCTGAATGGATCCCTGAATGAGCAAGCCGTTTTTTGTGCGACGCTGTGCCGCACCGGCGATTTTCTTCCCGTGCCACAACAGGTCTGATTTTTCCCACCCGACAAAACATTGGCCGGGAATTTCTGTTTTTTTCTCCGAGGCCAGTTCCGTGGTGACTTCCATCTTTCGAAATGAACGGCGAACCCACTGGTGGACTCGCTCGTAACTTTCCGTCGCCTTCAGTTCGTACCAGGAATGGGCGGGAGGAAAAATCAAACTGTAAGTCCAGTCAGCATCGTGTGGCACCAGGCCACCGCCGGTCAGGCGACGAATCAGTGGCCGAAGCGTGGTGGCGGGTTCGACCGCGGAATAATGTTGCGAATATCCAAACGTGGCGGCGGGTTCACTCCAGGAATAAAACCGCAAGACCGGCTGGGCCGTCCGCGACTCGAGCAACGCCTCATCCAACGCCATATTCCAGGCGGGCTCACCCAGGCCGGTTTGAGAAAGGAACCACGTCTCGAACATGCTAAACTTTTTCCTTCGTCCCCCGAGCATGAATTTTCGCTGGCCGCGCTAGAATTTTTTGCCCCGTCGGGCAGAGGTCATTCGCTTCGCAGCCCGTGCAATCCGGATTGCGTGCGAAACAACGGCGGCGTCCGTGCCAGATCAACAGATGGCTGAACAAAGTCCACTCGTCCAGGGGTACCAGTTTTTGGAGCGATTGCTCGATTTTCTCGGGCGTTCTTTCCCGGGTGAACGCGAACCGCTCGGACAATCGCGCCACATGAGTGTCCACCACGATCCCGACGTTGATGTGGTAGGCGCTTCCCAAAACGACGTTGGCCGTTTTGCGCCCCACGCCCGCCAGCGCCGTCAATTCCTCCATCGTTTTTGGAACGGTGCTTCCGTGAATTTCGACCAGGGCGCGACAAGCAGCCTGAATATTTTTAGCTTTGTTGCGGTACAGGCCAATCCGCCGAATGTCGCTTTCCAATTCCGTCAGGGTTGCGCCCGCGAAATCCTGGGCTTGACGATATTTTTTGAACAGCGCCTCCGTGACGATGTTCACCTGTTTATCGGTGCATTGGGCGGAGAGGATGGTCGCGACCAGAAGTTCAAGTGGATTGGAAAAATTTAATTCGCAATGCGCGGCGGGATAAGCCTGTTTCAAACGGGCAATCACTGCGGCAGTTCGGTCGATCTTCGTCTTTAATCCTTCGGGCGGCATAATTGATCGACGCCGGTTTCCGGGGCAAAAACAAGGCCGGAAACCGTGACGCGATCGTGAAAGGATCTTGCTACGAAGCGCCCACGGGCACACTGAAATTTTCCGAATCTTTATAAATCGGAAAATTCTCCGAGGACTTGTAGGCCGGGACGGGATTGGCGCCCTCGATGTACTCGAACACTTTTCCCTCAAAATTGCGGATCACAACCCGGTCCTTATTCCGACTCAAAACATATTCCGGATTAACCGGGACTTTCCCCCCTCCGCCCGGCGCATCAATCACGTACTGCGGGACAGCGTAACCGGTGGTGTGGCCGCGCAATCCATCCATGATCTCGAGTCCTTTTCGCACGCTGGCGCGCAGGTGCGAAGAACCAGTGATCAGGTCACACTGGTAAAGGTAGTACGGTTTCACCCGGCACATGAGCAACTTTTGCACAAGGGCGCGCATCACCGTAAGATCGTCGTTCACATGTTTCAGAAACACCGATTGGTTGCCGAGCGGAATGCCGGCCTCGGCCAGGCGCGCCAGAGCATCGCGCACTTCCGTCGTCAATTCGCGTGGATGATTCGTGTGGATGCTGACGAATAGCGGGTGATATTTTTTGAGCATCGCGCACAGCTCTGGCGTGATCCGTTGCGGGAGGAAAATCGGGATGCGCGTGCCGATGCGCAAAAATTCAATGTGCGGAATGGCGCGAAGTTGTTTCAACAAATTCTCCAGTTTGTCATCGCTGAAAAGCAACGGATCGCCGCCGCTCAAAAGCACATCGCGGATTTCCGGATGATTCCGGATATAATCGATTTGCCGGTCAAATTCAGGGTGAAAATCGTATCCCGTGGCGTTGCTGACCAAGCGAGAGCGCGTGCAGTAACGGCAGTAGGCCGCGCAACGATCGGTCACCAGAAACAAAACCCGGTCAGGGTAGCGGTGAACCAGCCCCGGAACCGGCGAGTGAGAATCTTCCCCGCACGGGTCGCTCATTTCCCAAGAAGCGGTATGCGTTTCCTCGATACGCGGAATGACCTGCCGGCGGATCGGGCAATTTTCGTCAGCAGGGTCAATGAGATTGAAGAAATAAGGCGTGATCGCCATCGCGAGTTTCGTGTTCGACAACAGCGTGCCCGCGCGTTCCTCGGGCGTCAGTGTGGGCATCAACCGTTCGAGCTGTTCCAGCGAAATGATCCGGTTCTTGAGCTGCCAGTGCCAGTCGTTCCATTGCGCATCCGGCACATCGGCCCAAAACCCGCGTCCCGCGGAACGAAATTGTTTGAAAGCGTTTAACCGCGTCACATCGGCTGGTTCCCCGGTCGCGACGGGTGGAGATTCACTCTGCATTTGAGCGCACTATAATTTTGATCAGTGACCTGTCAAGTGAGGGGAAAACTGGTTTGCACTGCCGGACTTTCAGAGTTCGCGCGAACGAAATTCAGACTCGTCCCTCGAAACTTATCGGAGTTCGGGACAAATTTTTTCGCGCAAAATATCAATGCCTGTTACAAAAAGGGTGTGAGAATTTTGATTGTTTTTTTGACGGCAGCACTTGGCGGGTTGTCGGCGCACGGCTCAATCGTCTTGACCGAAAGTTTTCCCTACAACGATGGACCCATCGTGGGGGTTCCCGGCTCTCCTTGGGCAACCCATAGCGGCACGAGCCACGATGCGCTGGTCGCTTCAGGAAAACTTCAAATCGCGTCAGCACGAACTGAAGATATTGATGCCCCACTCACCAACCAACCTTACTCACCCGCCAGCGGAGCAGTCCTGTATTCCAGTTTCACGAT
>JBDSIW010000337.1:0-2919 GCA_039917795.1 Verrucomicrobiota bacterium
TGCGTGCCCCCACGAAGCGTTGCGCCAGTTTGTCGGCCAGCGTTCCGGCGAGCGGCACCGCCACGGCGCTTGCCAAGTGAATGAACGCCGAGCCAGACAATCCGGCCGTTGACATTTTGAAGTCGAATTTATCCATCAGAAACTTTGGGGTCCACGTCAGAAAGATCGTGGCGACAAAGTTGGCCAGCACAAACGCCAGCATCAATACCCAGGCCGTGGGCCGACGGACCACGTCCCCAACCGCCACCCAGAACGATACCGGTGGTTGGGGCGCAGCGACCGTTTGCTCTGATGCTCCGCGGGGCGGCTCGATCAGAAAACGATAGAGAACGATCGCTAGAACGAAGCCCGCGCCGCCAAAGATGTAAAAGCCATAGCGCCAGCTATAGTGTTGCGCCAGGATGGCGGCAACCCAGGAACCGAGAACGGTGCCTGCATAAACGCTGGATTGGTGAAACGACATCGCCCGCGACCTTGTCTTGGGCGAATGATAATCACTCACCAGAGACATTGAGGCCGGGAAGTAGAATGTTTCGCCGAGACCTTCGAGTGCGCGTACCGTGACAAATTGCCACGCCTTTCCGCACCACCCTGTCCCGAGGGTAATCAGGCTCCAAAACAAGCAGCCGCCAAGAATTAAATGCCGTCGGGCGACCCGGTCACCCACGTATCCAGCCAGGATCGCGCACGCACCATAGACGTAGCCAAACGCAGAACCGATCTGGCCAAGTTCGGTAGCGGTGAAACCAAATTCCTTTTGCAATGCCGGGAAGACAGAACTGATAGCTTGCCGATCCGCGTAATTGAAAAAACAAATAAACCAAAGCATCGCCACGACCCACCACTTGTAGGAGGGAGAAACGCGTGGCGACCTCGCTGTTGTATCAGTTTGAGGGGAGGTCATGGACGAAAGAGATCCACTACTTTGGCCACACTCCATCCACGATCGGGCGCGATTGCAGTTTCGCTGGATCAATCACCGCGTGTTTGATGCGTTTGCGGTTCCACGTGTAAGTGACGTGGACGAGGCGGTCCCGGGATTGAATCACGGCGGGATAAGAAAATTCGCCGCGCTCATCTTCGAGCACGAGCGCCGCCTGCCATTCTTTGCCATCCTTGGAAACGGCCACGTTCAACGGACTCCGGCTGGTCGTCGTGTGATTGTAAACCAGGAGAAACCGACCGTCTTTCAAAGTGACCGCGTCCGTGCCCGAATTAGGATTGGGCAAAGAGGTCAAAGTCATTTCGCCCCAGGTTTTCCCATTGTCCTCGGACCAGATTTGAAAAACATTCTTCTGCCGTGTTCGTCCGACAGCTTCAAGGCGTCCGCCTGGATGAAAGATAATGCTCGGCTGGATTGCACCTATGGTTTTCCCGTCATTTACCGGCCCGATGATTTCCCAAGTTTTGCCGAGGTCGGGGGAACGTTCGAATTGCACACGCCAGCCATCATTTTCGCTGCTGCTGGGGGACAACAGGTCGCCATTGGCCAGTTGAACTGGTTTGTTTTTGATTGGGCCCAAAACGCCTTCGGGCAGGCGGCGGGGTTTGGACCAGTTGCGCCCGCTGTCGTCAGAGGTCATCAACATTCCCCACCAGGAACTGGGCGTGGGACCCACTTTGTAAAAGAGGAGAAGCGGCCCGTCCTTCGGCTGAAATAAAACGGGATTCCAACAAGGCAAACGGTTCGTGGGAGATTGAACTCCATTCGCCACCTCCAACGGCGCGGTCCAATCCTTGCCCTCCAGCCGCGACGTCCAGATGCCGACGTCCGGATTTTTCTCGCCGGTGCCCCCAAACCAGGCCGCGACGAGCCCGCGCTTTGTTTCCACGATGGTCGAGGCGTGGCAGGCGGGGAACGGCGCGGATTCGTAAATAAAATTTGAGCTTATTAACCCGGGCGATTTATCTGCGGCCTCGCTGCGAACAATAAGCGCGCTGGTAAATAGAGCGATGGCCGCGATCGTTGCCGGGAAATATGTCGTCATGTTGGAGCGAGTTCACTTTGGATGTTGAGTGACGCGAGAATCGCCTGGACTTTTTCCCGCTCGGGCGGATTGAAGCGGGCGAAGGGCTCAGCCATTTCATCGCTGCACAAGCCGAGCAGGGAGCAGGCGCATTTCATCCCTTTGATCACGGCGGAAGCGTGGCGTCCCACAGAAAAGATTTTCCCCAGTTGGAGCAAGGTCGTTTGCAACTCGGCTTCGCGACGCGCGTCGCCCCGTTTGACGGCGTCGTATAAATCCACGAGCAACCTCGGGTAAACATTGGCGCCGCCGTTCACCCCGCCATCGCCTCCACGTCGAACCGTCTCCGCCATCAAATTTTCCGGGCCGACCAGCACCGACCAATCGGGCCGGATCGATTTCAATCCGATGAGTTGGTCAAAGTAAGTGAGGTCGCCGGAACTGTCCTTGATGCCCGCGATTTTTTCGATCGAGGCGAGGCACCGGACCGTCTCGACCTCAAATATCACCTTAGTGACTTGCGGCATGTTGTAGAGGAATAACGGCACCGGCAATTCCGCGACGAGTTGCTCGACGTATTCCGCGAGTTCCGGCTGGCTGATGGGAAGGTAATAGGGCGGGGCGGTGACGACCGCCGCCGCGCCGGAGTCCGCCGCGTGCTGCGCCAGATCCACGGTTTCGACAAACGAGGTGTCGGTGATTCCGACCAGCACGGGAACGCGTTCGCCCACTTTCTCGCAGACGAGGCTCACCAGTTCGCGTCGCAAACGATGACTCAGGCTCGGGGCTTCTCCGCTCGTGCCGAGGATAAAAAGACCATGCACTCCGCCCGCGAGGATGTGTTCGATGAGCCGATCCAGTCCAGGATGGTCAATTTGGTCCCGCGCCCGAAGTGGGGTGATCATTGGCACAATGATTCCTTGCAGACGGGGGGAATTCTCGATGGCGTTGC
>JBDSIW010000338.1:0-9196 GCA_039917795.1 Verrucomicrobiota bacterium
CGATCCAGGAGTGGATGCTCGATCCGTTGGCGATCAAACTTCTCGACGGTGAATTCAAAGCGGGAGACCGGATTGGCGCCAGCGAAAAGAACGGGGCAATCGTCTTCGTTAAAAAACACTAAAAGTAAATTTTGGCTCTTGTCGCTCGCGGTCAGGCGCGATCGAAGTGCGGTCAAGCGTCAAGGGACGGACGGTTTATCTCTTCGCGGAAAGAGCGCGGCAGGTTCGCCAATTTCGTGACCCGGTTCCAGCTTTCCCCAGGGTGCGTCGGAAAATCGATCCGGCGATTCCTTCAGCCCAAGCTGCGCGTAAATCTTTGCGGATGTTTCAGGAATAAAGGGGGAGAGCAGGACCGCGAGAACGCGGCACGATTCGCACAAATTGTAGAGCACCTCGTCCAGGCGCGTCGCTTGCGCCGGATCTTTGGCAATCTTGAAGGGTGCCGTCTGGTCCACATACTGATTGGCACGAAAAACAAGAGTCCAAATGCTCTGGAGCGCGGCTTGCAGCTCGTTCTCCCGCAGATGGCCGAGAGTTTCCCGCACCGCCTTGTCGGCATCGGGTGCGAGTTCGCTGGAGCGCGCTGGAATTTTTCCGGCTCGATACCGTTTCAGCATGGAAAGTGAACGGTTGACCAGATTGCCGAGCCCGTTGGCGAGCTCGGCTTGATAGCGCGACTTGAAACCGGCATCCGTCCAATTTCCGTCCGGCCCAATCGCCAGTTCGCGCACCACGTAGAAACGGAAAGCGTCGAGCCCCCATTCCTGGATGACGGCGATTGGATCAACGACGATGCCGGTGCTCTTGCTCATTTTTTCTCCATCCTTCTGCCACCATCCGTGGACCAGGATTTGTCGCGGCAGTTCCAGTCCCATTGCCTTGAGCATGATCGGCCAATAAACCGCGTGAAATTTTGAGATGTCCTTGCCGAGAAGATGCACATCGGCCGGCCACAAGGATAAATTCGAACCCAGAGTTTGAACGTTTGATTTTAAGACGTCGCTCACCGCAGGATCGCCCTGCGCGGCAGGGATGCTGATGTAATTCACCAGCGCGTCAAACCACACGTAGGTCACATAGCCGGGATCGAAAGGAATGGGGATGCCCCAATTGAGGCGCGCTGCGGGACGGCTGATGCAAAGATCCTCGAGCGTGTTGTTTTTCAGGAAGCCAAGAATTTCGTTGCGGCGGTAGTTCGGCTGGATGAATTGCGGATTGGCTTCGATGTAATCGATCAGCCACTGCTGTTGCTCCTGGAGTTTGAAGTAATAATTCTCCTCTTCCAGCTCGATCACCTTGCCGTAGCTGGAATCGAAGCTTCCGTCGGGCAAGCGATCTTTCTCGGTGAGAAATGTCTCGGCGCTCGGCGAATAAAACCCTTTGTAAATGGCTTTGTAAAAATAGCCCTCGTGATGGAGCTTCGCGAGAATCGCCTGGACTACTTCCTTGTGACGCGGTTCCGTCGTGCGAACAAAATCGTTGTTCGTCAAGCCGAGAATCCCAGTGAAGGATTTCCAGCTTGCCGCTAATTCATCGCAATAAGCCTGCGGAGATTTTCCGGCGGCGACCGCGGCTTGTTGAACTTTCTGGCCGTGCTCATCCAGGCCAGTGAGAAAAAAAACCTCTTCGCCCAGGCTCCGGTGAACCCGCGCGATTACGTCAGCCACAATTTTTTCGTAAGCGTGGCCGAGATGCGGCTGGCCATTAACGTAATCAATTGCGGTCGTGATGTAGAAGCGTTTGCTCATTGGCCGATAACATTGGCGAAGCGTCGCGCCGTTGGCAACTTTCGTTGTCGCTGTTAGCTCGTCGGCTGCGCTTCAGGCAAAGGAAGAACGGAATTTTTTCCGATGGGAATTTACGGGAAGCGGGCCTGGAACCGTTTTGTTCCGATTTGATCTGCCAGAGATTTTCCAAATTAATTCGCCAGTCGGGGTTGATTCATTTCAAAATTTCCTTTTATGACCTTGAGATTTTGAAACCCGTCCGTGAATATACGCGCGTCCGAATTTGCCGTCCTCGATGCCGATTCCGAAAGGGAATCCGCCGACAAAGGACAGTGAATTTTTGGTTTGCCTCGGTAGCTCAGTTGGTAGAGCAGTTGACTCTTAATCAATTGGTCGTGGGTTCGAATCCCCCCCGGGGCACCATTTTTTCCTTTCCTCTATCCTTAATTCTCTGGTGATTTTCCCCCTATGAAATCCACCCGCGCACTGAGTTCGGGCGTGAGATATTTGTCGGGCGCCTGGATCTGAACTCTCATTTGCAGGGTTCCTTTCGCGCGTGTCGCCTCCGGCGCAATCTCAGCGACGTATCCGTCATAGGTCCGGTTCTGGTAGGCTTCCGGGGTGACCTTGCATTTCTGATTCAAGAATACTTTGCTTAAATCGCCTTCGTTCAAATCGATTTCAACTTGAAGATCCATCGGGTCGGCTAGCGCAATCAGCGCGGTGCTCGGTCCGCGCCCGCCCCCGAAACTCTGCGGCACAACCAATTCGTTCGGATCGACCAACTTCTCGAGGACAACGCCATTGATTGGCGATCGGATCACACACCAATTAATGTAGGTTTCGATCAATGACATCGCGCCTTCAACTTCCTGGAGCGTCGCTTTTGCGCCTTCGAGCCGGAGCCGCGCGTCGTCTTCAAATTGTTTCGATTCAACATTCGCCTCGCGGAGTTTGCTGGTGCGGTCGTAATCAAGCTCGGCTTTTTTGATGGCAACTCTCGCGTTGCTGATGCGGCCCTCGATCTCGTTGCGCCGCGCCTTGTATTCGGCGTCGTCCAGTGTGACCACTACCTGGCCGTTGGTCACGGTGTCGCCCTTCTTCACGCCGATCCATTTTACCGTGCCGAGGAAGCGCGGGCTGAGTTCGATCCGTTCGCGATTGATGATGTAGCCGCTGACGGTGAGAATCGATCCCGCAACCTGCGCCGGGGATGCCGTGACTGGCGGAGAATTAGTGGCAGCTGAACCGGCACCCGTTTTTTCCCGGGCGCTGGCGTTAACCGGAGTTTTTCCTTTTAAAAGACGAAGCTTGTCGGTGGCGCGCGGCCACCAAAAATAGAGCGCGACTCCGATGACCAGCGCTACGCCAAACAGGATCGCCCAAAACGGTCGAGGGCTTCGAAGTTTCGTGTCGCGGTCAATGCTCAGCTGCTGGAGCTTTTCTTCGTTCATATGGATTTCAGGGCGGCGATGACCGGCAAACGGGAAGCGCGCAAAGCCGGCAGCAATGTGCCCAGTGTGCCCACGACCAAAGAAAACAACAGGCCTTTTGCGATCAGCGCGGGTGTGATCGTGAACTCGAAAACGGTTTCGCTGAATGTTTCAAAACCGATGGTGCCGGTGGCGTAACCATTCATGGGCAGGGATAAGGCCGACCCCAGAAACCCACCAATCAACGCGAGCAGGGCGCCTTCGATCAAAAAACTAAAAACTATTGTGCGCCTGCGATAACCCAGCACGCGTAGAGTTCCGATCTCGCGCGTTCTCGCTCCCACGCTCGCGTACATCGTGTTCATTGCCGCGAAAATGGCGCCGATGGACATCGCCGTCGCCAAAAATCCGCCGAGCCATTTGATCGGCGTGGCGGTCATGGTTTGTTTGGCGTAGTAATCGGATTCTGAAAAGGCGAGGAGCTGAAGTCGCTTGTCGTTTTCGATGCGCTTGATGATTTTCGCTTTTGCGGCTGCGTTCACGGGTCGCAGCAGCAGGCTGGAATACATGTCGCGATCATAAATGGCGCGGCATTCCTCGACATCCATCCAGCATTCGGAATCGAACGCGCTTTTTGCGCCGTCAAGCCAACCGACCACCGTGAACCATTCCGGCCCGCTTTTAAACCGGTCGCCGATATTAAAATTCGCGAATCGGCCCGCCAAGCGCTTGCTCACCACGACCTCGCGTTTTCCCGGGATGAACCAGCGGCCCCCTGCGAGGGTCACTTGCGAGCGCAACTCGATTCCCGCTGGAGAAATGCCCCGCAGCAGCACGTTCGCCTCGCCTTCGTTGGTGGCGCGGCGCGGGAGGTTGATCAGGACCAGCACATCGGCGGAAACCATCGGCTGATTTTTTTCGTTGCGTTGAATCTCCTCGAAATATTGCAGCGACTTCAATTGATCGCGGGTGATCAGGCTGCTGGATTCCGCGGTGGATCCTTTTCGGACGACCATGACGTTGCGCGTGTCGCCGGTGTTGGCGCTGCTTTTTTCCAGGCCGACGGCGAGAGATTGCACGAGGATGAACACCGCCACCACGAGCGCGATCCCGAGCACGGTGGCGAAGGTCGCGCGCCAGCGGACGAACACATTGCGAACATTATATTTGAGCGGCAACGCCATGAGCCTGGGTCAATCCAAGGTTTTCAAACCATCCACCACGCTGGTGCGCGCCACGGAAACGGCTGGAGCAATGGCGGCGACAACGCCGAGAATTGAGGCCACGAGAAAAGCCGTGCCCATGATTTTCGGCGTCACATCGAAATAGATGAAAATGCCATTCGAGATTTTAGAGATATTGACGTTGTGAAAAAACAACCACGCCCCGCCCGCGCCCGCCAGCGCGCCGACCATCGCGAGTCCGAAGCTTTCGGCGAGGATGAAGGAGAAGATTTCCCGGCGGCGGAATCCCAGCGCTTTCAAGACAGCCAGTTCGCGAAAGCGCTCGCGGATGGCCATGCTCATGGTGCTGACCGCGACCAAAAGGAGCGTGAAGACAACGACGGTTGCGATCGAGCCGATCAGGATTTTTATGTTCCCCCACATCGAGACGAAACTCATTTGAAATGCGCGCTCCGTTTCGGCGCGAACTTCAGCGGAGCTATTGGCGAACGTTTTATTGATCCGGTCAATAATTTGCGGCGCTTCCTCGGCGGAACTGGCGCGAATCCACCACGCGCCCACGGTATTGTTGCCGTTCAAGGAGTCATCGAGAAACTTGTGATGAAAGAAAACGGAGCGATCATCGAGCGTGCCTTTGTAGATGCCGACAATTTTCATTTCCAAGTCACACGGATAAAAAGTTCCGGTCAGTTTCATCCGGTCGCCAATCTTCAGATTGAAACGGTCCATCGTGTCTTTGCCGACGATGCACGAAGTCCGGTCTTTGATCCAGGCGTCGAGCTGGTCGAGCGGCGACTTCACGTCAATGAAGACGTTGGTGAACCGCGTTGGATCGACGGCGAACTGAGCGAAGGTGGTGAAATCTTCGCCCCGGAATTTGCCCCCAAAAAACGTGAAGGAGGTCACGGCTTCGACGCCTTTGATTTTCTCGAGGTGCGGCAATTGACGGGCGGGCAGGGGAACCGCCAGCGAAACTTTATTGCGCACCGCGATTCGGAGCGACGCGCCCACATCCTCGGGCGGAAGAGTGAACTCGCGCATGGTCACCAGCAGCGTGACGAATAAAAACAAACTGACCGCGACGCTCATCACCGACAAAGCCGCGCGACGTTTGTTACGCAATGCGTTTTTGGAAATGAAGCCCGCGATGGTCATTCCGCCAGCCGTCCTTTTTCAAGATGAATGGAGCGCGAACCGTAAGCGGCTGCTTTTGGGTCGTGCGTCACCATGATTACGGTTTTTCCGGCTTGCTGGCTGAGCGATTTCAAGATCCCCAAAACATCCTGCGCCGATTGAGCGTCAAGATTGCCGGTTGGTTCATCGGCCACGATCAGGCGAGGGTCAGTGACCAGCGAACGGGCAATCGCCGTGCGCTGCTCCTGCCCGCCGGACATTTGTTTGGGCAAATGTTTGGCGCGATCCCCCAAGCCGACCAGTTCGAGCGCAGTCATGACATGTTGCCGCCGTTGCTTCGAGTTCAAGCGGGTGAGCAAGAGAGGCAGTTCGACATTCTCGAAGGCCGTCAAAACGGGGATCAGGTTGAACGATTGGAAAACGAACCCGACGTTTTGATTCCGCCAGTCGGCCAGTTCCGATTCGTTCAGGCGCGCCACGTCGATCCCGCTGACGCGACATTCGCCACGCGTTGGCTTGTCCACGCCGGCAATGATGTGGAGCAAAGTGGATTTTCCGGAACCGGACGGTCCCATCAAGGCGAGGAATTCGCCGGTCTGTATATCGAGAGAGATATCGTCCAGCGCCGTGACTTGAATTTCGCCTTGCGAATAAAGCTTCGACAGCCCGCGAATAGTGACGAGAGATTCAGCCGCCATACGGGGCCAACAGATAACGGAAGGAATCCCGGAAAGCAATGGCGCGGCTGTTCTTCGGAAAAATCGTTTTTCCACGGGCCGAAATTGCGCAAGGTTATTCCCGCTTCCTGCCAGAAATTCGAGCAATGGAATGAATTTTACCCGCGTAGAGAACGAAGTCGTCGTGCGTTCGCTGAACATCGGCACATGACTTGCATTGGAAAGAGCGGTGAGATACAAAGCGCCCATGTGTTTAGGCCTACAGCGGATTGATGCAAATGAGTGACCAAATTATTGCAATTGATTTGGGAACCCGGAGCACAAAGGCCGTTTGCATGGAAAAGGACGGGGATTCTTTACGCCTCGTCAGCTACACAATCCAGGATCGCCCGGATTTCGGAAGCGCGCTCTCCCTTGATGGTCTTTCCACCCACCTTACTGCCGTCGCTCGGGCGCTGAATGCGAAGTCGAAACAGGCGATCTTCGTCGTGGGCGCCAAGGAAACCGTCATTTGTCACGCGGAGATGCCCGTTATCGAGACCTCGCAAATGCGGAGAATGGTGAAGCTCAATCCGCGTCTCTATTTCCAGGAGGATCTCCCCAATCATTCTTTCGACTGTTTTGTCCTTCACCAGGAGGGCGATGCCAAGACGGGCAGTAAACAAGTCGTCAGGGGCAAAACCTTGATCGTCGGCATCAAAAACCAAGTATTAAAAAATCTGCAAGCGGCGGCGGCTGCTTCGACTTTAGACGTGGAGCAGGTGACCGCGTCCCAAACTGGGTCAGCCAACTGCTTCCTGATGTCGCCGGAAGTCTGGCAAAAAAAAGTCGTCGCGCTGGTGGATATCGGTTTCAGCCATTCCACGATCAGTCTTTTGGTGAATGGCGAGATCACTCTGACGCGGGTGGTGAATATTGGCGCAGAAAAATTCACCAGCGGCTTGGCGGAGTCGATGAATATCACCTTTTCCGTGGCCGAAGGCCTGAAGCAAATCATGCCCCAAAAGGTGCATTCGCAATTGACGACTTTGGTCGCGCCGCTCAGTCATGAACTGAACAACTCGATCCATTTTTTCGAACAGAAAGCCGATAAGAAAGTCTCGGAGATTTATTTTTCAGGGGGCTCCGCGCGTTCTACTTTCATCATTGAGATCCTCCAGGCGGAATTACATCTGCCCTGCAAAAGCTGGGATCCAACCAGTTCTCTGACTCAAAAATTGAGTTCGGCCCAGGCGATTGCGCTCCAGCAGGAAGCACCGCAATTGACCGTCGCGATCGGCGCGGCTTTAACGTGGTTCAAGCCGACTCTACCGGCGATCGACCTGTTGGCTGAGGAAAAGGAGGAAGCCGAATTGCGCAGCCGTGATCCGATGCGGCGGGGTTATGCCCTTGCGGGCGTAATGGCGGCGGTAATGCTGATTTGGTACAGCTTCGTTTTCTTTGGTTCGCAGCAGGCAGCGAGCAAGATCGGCAAACTGACGGCCCAACTCAATGCTTTGCAACCGAAATTTGTGGGCGCGGAAACGGATGTGAAAAAGTCCGGGACCGTTCAAATCACGCTGCGCAGCCTCGAAAATCTTTCGACCAATCGTTTCCTGATGGCTCCGGCTTTGAACGCCCTGCAATTTGCGGTGGTGGATAATTTTGAGGTCGTCCATCTCCTCGTCGCCAAGGAATATCTGGAAACGAAAGCCATTGCCGCCGTGACAAACCAGAATAACCGGGTGACGCGAGCGGTGCCTGCCGAAACCATCGAGCAAACGATTTTGACGATTCAGGCCAAGTCGATTGCCAAACCTTCGGCGGCGGAAAAATTCATGGAGACTTTGACACAATCCCCGTGGTTCAAGGCCAATTTGCGAAGTCAGGATCCCATCCGGTTGCGCGAAACTCAGGCCGCCCAGGTGGACCCGGCTGACCCGAATCGAATCAGTATTCTTTTCACGGTGGAATGCTACGCGGAACGCAAATTATAAAATGAATCTTTCACCGGAAAAAAAAGCCAACTTGATCAAACTCGGAGCATTCACCGTCGCGGGAGTGCTGGCGCTGTGGCTGCTGGCCATTCGGCCTGAGCGAGCGCGCGTGGACGAGAAAATCAAAATTCAGGAAGATTTGAGCCAGAAAATAGTTGTTAAAAGCAAGACGATCCAAACGGCCGAGAAGATTTCTTCTGATCTCCAGGAATCGACTACGCGGCTCCAGGCCGTCGAAGATCAAATGGTCAGCGGCGATCCGTATCGTTGGATTATCAAGACGCTCAGCGAATTTGAAGTGCCCCATAAGATGGAATTTTCGAAATACGACCCGCCGCACCCCGTTGACATCATGCCCCCAAAAAGAGTGCCCTACAAAGCTCTGTCGTTCTCAGTCACGGGCACGGCCACTTATCACGATCTCGGGAAATTCCTCTCCGATCTGGAAAACAGCTATCCGCACATTAGCGTTCACCGGCTCGACCTCGAGCCCGTTCCCGGCCTCGAAAGCAGCGATGAAAAACTTTCGTTCCTGGTCGAGCTCTATGCGCTCGTGAAACCCGCGTTGGTCGTCCCCGGCGCGCCCGCGCCGCGATCCTGAACTCTGCGTTTGCCTGAATCCCGCCCGCTCCGTAATCTGGTCTTCATGGCGGGCAAGCTCACCACTCATGTTCTCGATACCGCGAATGGCTGCCCCGCCAGCGGAATGCAGATCGAACTTTGGTCGCTCGCTCACAATGCCCGGTCTCTTATAAAAAAAATCCGCGCCAACCAGGACGGACGCACGGACCAACCGCTGTTGAGCGTCGAGGAGTTCAAGACTGGCCAATACGAAATTATTTTCCATGTCGGAGAATATTTTTCCGGGGAGAACGGTTCGACTCCGAACCTCGCCTTTCTGGACCAGGTGCCGGTTCGTTTCGGTATTGCCGACTCCGACGCCTCGTATCATGTGCCCTTGCTGGTTTCGCCCTGGTCCTACAGCACCTATCGTGGAAGTTGAAGAATGAGCCCCGCCGATATCGTGATGCAGCGCATCGAAGTGCTGGGTAAAATCAGTGATGA
>JBDSIW010000339.1:0-4428 GCA_039917795.1 Verrucomicrobiota bacterium
TTAGCTTTTCGCGCGATGAATTTGGAAGACCACTTGGGGGACATCATTGGAAAAGCGCGGTCGATGGCGAATGTTTCCCCGGCGGCCGCCGCGAAGGCTGCCGGCTTGAGCGAAGCGGAATTGACCCATCTCGAAACGAGCGGCTCTGTTCGAAAACAATTACATCTTCCGGCTCTAGCGCAGCTAATTGGTTTAAACGCCGCCAGGCTGG
The DNA here is from genome assembly GCA_039917795.1 of Verrucomicrobiota bacterium. Classification (GTDB taxonomy): domain Bacteria; phylum Verrucomicrobiota; class Verrucomicrobiia; order Limisphaerales; family CANJXF01; genus CANJXF01. The sequence goes on from JBDSIW010000339.1 coordinate 212, forward strand.
AAAAAATCGCCCAGGGGTGGCAGCCGGCCGAGGTGAATTTGGCGGGTTGGGTTGAGCTGCGCAAAATCACCACGACCCAGGCTTATCCCGTGAATTGTTACCTGGTCTGGGATGAGATTTCGCGGGAAGCAGCGCTGTTCGACACCGGATGGGACGCTGCACCAGTCTTCAATCATCTCGAGGAAAACGACCTGCAATTGAAACATCTTTTCATTACGCACATGCATGAGGATCACATCGCGGCAATGGGCGCGATTCGGGAAAAATATCCCAAACTTCATCTGCACTCCAATTCCAAATCCGCTCCGCCGCAGAGCCGCAATCGCGCGAACGACTTCGTTCACCTCAACAATTTGCGCATCACCAACCGCGAGACGCCCGGCCATTCTGAAGATGGCGTGACTTACATTGTGGGCAATTGGCCAGAAGACGCGCCACACGTGGCAATCGTTGGAGACGCACTCTTTGCCGGCTCCATCGGGCGGGGTAATCAATCGTGGGACCTGGCGAAGGAAAAGGTGCGCGAGAATATTTTTTCACTTCCCGGCGAAACGTTGATTTGCCCTGGCCACGGCCCGCTGACCACGGTGGTAGAGGAAAGAGCAAACAACCCGTTCTTCGATTGATCGGAAATGTGGGTTGACCGCATTTTCCGCCATTGCTAGCTTTTGCCCCCATTTGTTCCGGAATTTATGCGACATACAATTTCAGTGTTGGTGGAAAATAAATTTGGCGTGCTTACGCGCATCGCCGGTCTTTTCAGCGGTCGCGGCTACAACATCGACACCTTAAACGTCGCGCCTACCGATAATGCCGACACGTCGAAAATGACCATCGTCACTCGAGGCGACGACGCCACGGTGGACCAGATCGTCAAACAGCTTAACAAGCTGGTCAACGTGCTGGAAGTTCGCGACTTCAGCGAAGGCGAATATGTTGACCGCGAACTGGTGCTGGTCAAAGTCAGCGTGGATTCCAAAACGCGCGCCGAAATCATGCAGATTGCCGATATTTTTCGCGCGAAGATTGTGGACGTTCAGCCAAAAAGTCTGACCATCGAAATCACGGGCAACGAGAGCAAGATCGAAAAGTTCATCGCCTTGATGAAGAACTTTGGAATTGCGGAATTGACTCGCACCGGAAAGGTGGCTTTGCCCCGGAAATGAATTCAGTCTTTGTCGTCCAACATGCATATGAAGTCGAGCCTTGTGGACATGATGAGGTCAAGTTTATTGGGGTGTATTCAACTCGACAGTCAGCGGAAGCCGCTGTTCATCGTCTGTCATCTAAACGAGGTTTCGAATCCAAACTGGAATGTTTTTCAATTGATGAATACACCTTGGATAAAGATCATTGGATAGAGGGATTTATCTCACCGAAGTAAGAGCCGATTTAACAACACTCAAACACAACAAAACAAATGCCTGCCAAAGTATATTCAGATAAAGACGCCGATTTAAATGTTCTCAAAGGCAAGACGCTTGCTGTCCTCGGCTTCGGCTCACAAGGCCACGCTCACGCCCTCAATCTCAAGGAGAGCGGCTGCAAGGTCATCATCGGGCTTTACGATGGGAGCAAGTCGATCCCGGTGGCCAAGGAGCGCGGATTTGAAGTAGTTAACACAGCCGAGGCGGTGCGCCGTGCGGATGTTATTTTTGTTGCGATTCCAGACACAAAACAGCCGAAGGCTTACGAGAAAGACATTGCTCCCAATCTCGTCAAAGGCAAAACGCTTTTGTTTTCGCACGGGTTCGCGATCCATTTCAAAAGCGTCATTCCGCCGAAGGATGTCGATGTCATCCTCGTGGCCCCGAAAGGTCCCGGACACATTGTTCGCCGGCAATACACCGAGGGCAAAGGCGTTCCATCCTTGATCGCGGTTTACCAAAATCCGAGCAAGCAGGCCAAGAAAATTGCTCTTGCTTGGGCGAAAGGAATTGGCGGAACCCGCGCGGGCGTGATCGAAACCACGTTCAAGGAAGAAACCGAAACGGATTTGTTTGGCGAGCAGACCGTTCTTTGCGGCGGCGCGACTGCCTTGATCCAGGCGGGCTACGAAGTTCTCGTGGAAGCGGGCTATCAACCGGAGATGGCTTATTTCGAATGCCTGCATGAACTGAAACTGATTGTGGATCTAATCAATGAATCCGGCATCGGCGGAATGCGCTTCTCAATTTCGGAAACTGCAAAATGGGGCGACGTTTCGGTCGGACCAAAGATCATCGACGCGAGCGTGAAGAAGCGAATGAAAGCGGCGCTGAAAGATATCCAAGCCGGGAAATTTGCCAAGGGATGGATCAATGAATACGAGGGCGGTTACAAGAAATACAATGCGCTCTTGAAAAAGGGACAGAACCATTCCATCGAAAAAGTCGGCGCGCGTTTGCGCGGCTTGATGCCGTGGATGCAGAAGCGTTCCACCAAAGGCGCGCAAGCCGCCTACTAATCTTCAGGAAGGAAATTTCATCAGCCGCGTTCTTGCGATCGCGGCTGATTTCATTTTGAGAACAGTGATCGACTTTCTTTCTCCGTGCGCCTTTAATTCTTTTTGAAAGGTCGTTTGTATTTGCGGAAAGAATCTCGTTGGCCTAGCCTCTCACCTCATGCGCGCGTAGCTCAATTGGATAGAGTGGCGCCCTCCGAAGGCGAAGGTTGTGGGTTCAACTCCCGCCGCGCGCACCACTTTTCTTACCTCTGTAAACGTGATTTCAGGGGTTACTTTCCTGACAGATTCCTGACAAAATGTGGTAGGTCAGCCCCAATAAAGAATTCCAAGGAGAAGGAGCAAAAGCAGAAACAGATTGCACTTAAGGTCGGCAATTTCACGGTCAAGATTTACCGCGTGAAAACGCGCAGGTTTGAATCTTTCCAAGCGGCCGATTATACAAGTGGCAAACGCAGACTCATCAGTTTTGCCAGTGAACAAAAGACGCGGCATGAAGCGACGAAAATCGCGGTGAAGATACGGTTTAACGCCATGGCAATCATTATTAACATCGACGTCATATTGGCGAAGCGGAAGATGAGCGTCACCGAGCTCGCCGAGAAAGTCGGGATCACGATGGCCAACATTTCCGTCTTGAAAAACGGCAAAGCTAAAGCTGTCCGGCTATCAACCTTGGAAGCGATTTGCAAAGCGTTGGAATGCCAGCCTGGAGATATTTTGGAATACGAGAAATAAGAAATCCTTCGAACCCTTGATCAATTTTGCGGATTCCTTCCGTCAATCGGCTAGAGCTACGAAATAAGCCGCATGCCTCATACACCGTGTGGACGGGGTGGCCTGCGGCAATTTTCTTCTTCGCCCCTAGACCGCGACGAAAAAATGTTTGGAACCATTTGTCACTTTGATTGCAAGCCCGGCCGCATCGCGGATTTGGATGTCGAATTGTTGGAATACATGGCGGCATTATTGCGCAGCGTCGGGGAAAATTGGAGTTTGGAGTCGAGTTCCTGACGGCCACCAGTCTCTAAATTGTGGAGAAGGTTTCGATTAAGATTTTGCCGTACCCTTCGAGCGCGTCAAAAGAGCCACCGAAGCCCAACGCAAAAGAGGCCGCAAGCCAGCGATCCCAGTCCAAGAACAACCATGCCAGAAAGTCGTTTCTGAGGAAGTTCCAACCACATATAGAGACTGCTCAGGACCATGAAGATCAATCCGGCGGCAACGGCATCCATGGAAAACGCCCACAAAGTAGTCAATGTCCAATCCCGGCTCTGGCGAGGGTCATCGATGGAAGCGCCGCTGAATACGTGCAGCACTTTGATCACTCCCCATAGGTTCACATCTGCTTGACGCACGGTCACTCGCTTTTGCCTCAAATCGGCTTTGAGATAAAAGAAATGGCCCGGGCGACGAGCTTGAAAGTCAAATTGGTTCGGGTCCGTCCTGGTTGTCGTCCACAATATATCACCCTCAATTCCAACTTGTCGCATAATCGCCCGCGCCTGGCCGAGGTCACCCTTCACCTCGATCGGGAGGGCAGTAATTTCGCGCACGAAATTCGACTCTTTGCGATTGTTCCAAGATTCGGGAAAGCTCCAGGTCGGATGGTTCAGGAGCAGGCCTGTGAAGGCAAAGAGCCACATAAAGAAAAGGAGAAAAAGTCCTGCGTAGAAATGCAGCTTGCGATTCCAGCGTTCGAATTTGGCTCGCCATCGGAAGTCTCTCCGCAATTCGCCCGTATGTTCAGTGGCTAAGGACATACGCCATTCCG
>JBDSIW010000340.1:0-4075 GCA_039917795.1 Verrucomicrobiota bacterium
TGGCCATAGGGAATTCCAATTTTCCGGCCTTGGCGTGTCTGGTCTGTCTTCCCTTTTAATATCGTGACCACGATTCCCTCGGGTGCCAGAGCCAAATCTTTCAAGTCAATACTGACCAAGTCACTTCTTCTCATGGCTCCGGCAAAACCGAGAAGCAGAATTGCTCTGTCGCGATCACCGACTAACGTTTCTGGGACGATGCTCATTATTCGAGCGATGTCTGCCGTCACGAGCGGAGATTTTCCTTTGGCCGGCTCACCCAATTCTCTCCGTAACCGTTTAAGAGTATTTTTGACAACCCATTCGTCGGAAGGGGACTTGTAACCACCGGCCTTGTGCGTCTCCGCGATGGAAGCCAGATGGCGGGCAACGGTTGTGATTTTTAGTTTCCTTTTCTGAGCAAGGTTGCGCAGGTAGAGCGCCACATCATCGGGATCACTTGGCAACGAAGCTTTGTTGCGTCTGTCGCAAAATTTTTGGAAATCCCGCCAATCAGATTCATAAGCTCTTTTTGTGTTCTCGGCTTTTCCATTTTGGGCGTAGGAACGTGCGTCCTGCTCCTCCAGGGAATTTGAATCTTTATCCTCTGCGACAGGAACCCTCCGAACCATCCAAAACCCTCCATCTTAAATACTATCTGAATGGATGAGAGATCGGAACGGATGGTTGCAAAAGAATCACTCTATTCGACAAATTAAGTCCCCTAACTAGTGATAACGATACATTATCGTTAGTTAAAAATCCGTCTCGATTATGTGAAGAATTGCGAGCGGTAGTCCTGTTTGATTAGGAGCGATTGTCACCAGTCGCATCCCGCTCAGTCTTTTTTCTTTAATACTGTTTTTTTTGCGGACACCAAAACATCAGATAACTCAAGTTCCAACACCTCGCACATCCTGAGCAGCGTTTCCAATGTCGGATTACGCAGATCGCGTTCCACGAGGCTGATCATGGATTGAGAAAGACCTGCGCGTTGGGCGAGCACCGTCATGGAGATTTGCTGCTTTTTCCGTTCCGCATGAAGGATGCTCGTAACCTGAGTGCAAACCGCATCGCGCAAAGAATTTTTTGTCACCTTGAAGCAATAGCAAACAAATGTTTTGACAAGTTAGATTACTATAGTCATATTTCGGCATGTTTATTCGAAAACTCATTCCTTCGGCTCCGGACGCGCTCTGCTCCGGAGGTCATTCCTGTCCTGACGTCCTTGAATTGGAATCCGGCGACTTTGCGGTCATCGGTTCCGACATCACGGAGATGGCGATGGGTAAATTTCCACCGGGCAGCGGTTGCGGCCCCAACGAGCGCGTGGTCCGCATCCCGCGCAATCTTTTGGTGAGAGCAAAAGCACATATTCCAAACGCAGTTTAAGTCCACCCATTTCACTGGGAGAGCCACTCGTGATATGACGAGTGGGTGGCATCATTTCTCTCCTGGGTAACGGACAATTGGTTTTCGCTGCTTCAAAGCGGCGGCATCGTATTGGGACTGCTTTATACGGCCATCACCTTGATCCGTGATGCGAAGGACAGAAGGCGGAGCGATGTTCTGGCGTTGATGGAACAACATCGGGAATTATGGAGTGAAGTGCATCGACGACCGGAATTGCAGCGTATTTTGGCAGGGTCGGCGGATTTGGTTTCGTATCCGATGACGGTGGCCGAGCAGGAATTCCTGAATCTGGTGATTATCCATTTCCACACCGGCTGGCAATTGGCCAAAGAGGAAACGGCTGTGGCTTTAAAGACGTTGAAAGCGGATGCCCGAAATTTTTTCAATCTTCCGATTCCGAAATCGGTGTGGAAACAGACGCGGCACACGCGCGATCCAAAATTTGTAAAATTTATCGAAGGCTGTCTGGGCAAATGATAAATCGCTCGAAAAGATTAAAGAATCCCCAGCCTTCTTCAATAGTCGTCGGGCAGCAAAACCGTGGTGACCTCGTGCCCTGGATCAGTGATAATCCAAAACTTCACCCCGTTGCCTGACTGGTAAACGGATAAGATCATTCCTTGCTCCAGGACGCCCCGTTCATTGACCTTTCGGTCCTCTGCGCAAACATCTCCCCAATCGCATCGCTGGTGCCGCAAAAGGCCAGTCTTAACATCTTCCGGCGGTAATAGGGCGTCCGCGTTGGAAGTGATGACAATCCGTCCGAGATTAAATTTTTGTAGCGAAACCGCCAACAAAACAAAGGCATCCCGGCGCGCTTCGGCGGGTGTGACAGGTGCTGGTGAGTGTAAAGGGCTTTCCGAATCTGGCATGGCTCCTCATCGAAAAAAAATGAAACCTTAGCACGGATCGCATTGCAAAGTCACGCTGGTGGGAGATTCGAACTCAAAAAACTTTGACCGGAACAGGAGCGCAAATGAAAGTTGTAAACTATCGTTTGAACAGAGGTTTCCGCTGGCGATTCTCTTCCGTGGGAATTTGTGCGCCAAATTGTTTGGCTATGCGGGCGATTTCCTTCAAATCGGGCTTATGGGCAGCAACTGTTTCTGTAATAATGCCGGGAAAGCCTTCCAATCTTTGATTCGCGGAGGCAAACTTAAGGTCGTCTGACAGGCTTCGACGCGGCACCGAGGGGCTTGCTGTCCCGGTGGGTTTTAACGCATTCTTTGTCGTCGTCAACATATTGGAAGTATCAAACAAATTCAGGAAATAGTCAACCATGCCCGAAATGGAAGGCCGTCCGTCGCCGCACCGATGGAACCAGATTAAAAAGTTACCGCTCCATCCCGCCATTCAGACGCTTGAACAATATGAGGAAGCCGTCTTAAAGGGCACGGCGGACGCGCTCGTCTATTTGGGTGGCATCGATCCCCTGCGTCAGACCGCTCTCGCCGATATTCAGCTAGTGCATCGTTTGATTTTCAAGGGCGCTCATCCTTGGGCGGGAGAGTTTCGAAAACCCGGACAACTGGCCATCGTCTCAGGTTTTCCCGCCGCCGATCCACAACGGATCGTTCGTGAGTTGGAACTGGCACTCTATCAATTGCGGGAGATGATGGAAATTCCAGTCTTGTCGGACAGTCACCATTCCATGTTGTCTGCGCTCGCATTTTTCCATGTGCGCTTTGAACGGGTGCATCCGTTTCTGGATGGAAACGGACGTAGCGGAAGGACCATTCTTGCCGTTCAATTTGAAAAGGTATTTGGTGTGTTGCCGGATTTTACCGACCAGTCGGGTTATCGCGAAGCCATCCGGGCCTCTGCCGAGCGAGAACTGAAACCGTTGGTAAACTATCTGGCAACATCGGTGGGGTTGCCTATTATTCAGGCTCCCTGCCGGCCTCCATTTCGGGTCGCTCCCCGATTTCTGGAAGGGTTGGAGAATTCGTCTTTTTCCGACGATCTGGCCTGGTCGCGAGACATTCCCTGGCTTCATGGAGGGAAAAGCTTTCCGAGGAATTAGACTCAGCAAAGGACTGGAGCACGAGATTACCGTTCGAGTTTTGCAGCCAAACAACTTTCGTGTCCAAAGACGCTTCCAGCTTTTCGAACGGTGTTCGCTTGGTGGGCGTTGCATCAGGTGGGTATAGATTCTGATGCCAGGTTCGTGCTAAGAAATGTTCGCCAAGGATTTTCGGGGTTTTAGATGGGCGAACTACACCACGAGCGCAGAAGCGGAATTCAAACCAAATCCAACGAAATGGGAACGCTGTCAGCGCCCGCTGGCTGGGACCGCAGTTATCACGGCGAACGAAATTTAGACCGTGCGTCCGAAGTTTGGATTGAAGAAGGCAAACCTGGGCGAGCGCCTTCGCGTTCATCCCTTCCTTTCCACCTTGAGCTTCGCAACCACAGCCCGACCGGTTTTGCGTGGGGCTACGGCGGATCGGGTCCCGCACAACTGGCGTTGGCTCTTTTGATGGACGCTCTTGGTGACGCCGAACTGGCGCTCAAGCATTATCAGGATTTCAAATGGCAGGTCGTCGCCGATTGGCACGGGCGGTGGTCAATCTCCGCCAAAGAAATTCGTGAGTTTGTGGCAGGGCGGAATGCTGAAGGAAACTAGAATCGCCGGGTGGAAAGTTAAGCGCGTGTTGGCACGCGTCCAATCCTCCTCGCACTT
>JBDSIW010000341.1:0-5478 GCA_039917795.1 Verrucomicrobiota bacterium
GGCGGTTATGGCGCATTTGCCATGGGGCCAAAAATGCCGGATCGCTTTGCCGCCATTCACGCCAGTGCAGCGGCGCTGGCAGATGGGGCCGTGGCGGATACCCTCCGTAATACGGTCTTCACTTGCATGGTGGGCGAGAAGGACACTGCCTACGGACGAATCGAGAGGGATAAGGAATTCAAAGAGAACATCCAACGATTGCGCGGCGCCCGGACGGACATTTTTCCGGTCACCGTGCAGATCATCCCGGATCATCCGCACTCGGGATTGCCGGATCGCGACAGCATTTCCGACATGTATCCCGCCGTGCGCAATCCGGTGCCACGCGAACTGACGTGGGTCATGACCGATCAGGTCATCAGGGATTTCTTCTGGCTGCGCGTTCCCGCCCCGGTGAGCGGAGAGAAGTTTGATGTCACTTGCCGCGACAACGTTGTGACGGTGACGGCCACTCCAAAAGTCTCCTCCGCATCTCTCATGGTTGACCAACGACTGATTGATTTCGCCAAACCCGTCAAACTCATCTTGAATGGCAAGACCACCACCCGGAAGCTAAAGCCTACCCTCCGCACACTCGGCGAGTCACTCCAGCGCCGTGGAGATCCTGACCTCGCGTTCACGGCAGAAATTGCCTTGCCACTCACCCGCACGAATTAAAGCCAGAAGCTCCGTCAATTCCTCACCGCTCAGATTTCAAAATGGATTCGTGCGCGTTTTCAAAACGGGATGACGAGCCGCCACCACGCCGCAGTGCGGAAATTTTTGGAGCAACGCATTCGGCGATTTGGTGTGCGGTCGCGGGTTGACGGTTGGGATCGGGAGGGTTAAAGAAATGCGTGAAACGAGGATATTTAACCTTCAACTACTCACGATTCTTTCCAATCTGGTGGCTCGGCTTTTTGCCATTCCTTTTGGTTTTGTTTTTCATTCCGCCCGCGCTTGCGGCGACTCCTTCGCTGACTTTACCCAAGCCAGGCGACCAGACATTTCAGATCCTTTCTCCAACCCTGCTTGAACTGGTTCTCGTCAACGCGAAGCAACCCAACCCGTCGCGCGTAGATCGGTGGGATTGGGTGAATGACCAGGGAACTTTTGTGCCGCCCGACCTCTCCAGTCTGAGAGTACGCGTGGATGGCCAAACCAACAATGTGATGAGCGTGGGTTTCAAACGGCGTCCCATCTATTCGACCGTAGAGCCTCGGGATTTGCGCATTGGAAATTATCTTTATCTCCAATTGAACAGTCCCATTTCCAGCGGACAATCGGTCCAGGTGTTCAACGACGGAACTCTCTGGCCGACCAACAAGCAATTCGCGGCCGTGATGGATCCTATTCGTTACAGCCCAGCGATTCACGTCAACCAGGAAGGCTATCTTCCGGCTTACCCAAAAAAGGCCAGCGTCGGTTACTACATCGGAAACAAGGGTGAAATGGCGATTCCGACGAACACTTTCTCTCTCGTGAAGACGCTGAGTGGCGCGACAGTTTATCAAGGCGCGCTGACGCTCCGCCTCGACGTCGGCTATACGTACACGCCGACACCGTATCAAAAAGTTTATGAGGCGGACTTCAGCAATTTCACGATGCCGGGTGCTTATCTCCTCGTCGTGCCGGGCATGGGAGCTTCGCTGCCGTTCCGGATTGACGAGGGAATCGGGATGAATTTCGCTCGAACTTTTGCGCTCGGAGTGTTCCATCAGCGCAGTGGCTACAATGTGGCCATGCCGTTCACGCGCTTCACCCATGCCGCAGACCACACCACGCCGGCAAGCGTGCCGACGAACGCGTCCGCGCCTTTCGCCTTCACCTGGGCGACCATTACGGACTACGCCACCCAGCGGAATCCGGACAATCCGCCGCAAATTCCGCCGCTCCTTACCAATGCTTCCGCGCAACTGTATCCGTTCGTTAATCAAAGAACAGTCAGTGTTTCTGGCGGTCATTTCGAGGCGGGTGATTACAACCGCGTTACCTACAACGCCGCGCAATTAATCCACAGCCTCATGTTCGCGGTCGATTCCCTGCCCGGCGTCGCCACGCTGGATAACCTTGGGCTTCCCGAAAGCGGCGATGGCATCAGCGACGTGATGCAGGAGGCCAAGTGGGAGGCGGATTTCTTGGCCAAAATGCAGGACGCCGACGGAGGCTTTTATTATTCGGCTTATCCTCAATTTCGCGAATACGAATCCGACGTATTGCCCGAAAATGGCGATCCAGAAGTGGTGTGGCCGAAGAACACGGTTTCAACGGCAGTGGGCGTCGCCGCTTTGGCGCAGTGCGCGTCGTCACCTCGGTTCAAGCAAGCCTATCCGCAAGCCGCCAGCAATTACTGGGCAAAGGCGCAGCTCGGCTGGAAATTCCTCACCAACGCGGCGGCCATTCATGGCCTAAACAGCGCGTATCAGACGATTCAGCATTTCGGAGACGATTTCACCGATGTGGACGAAAGAGCCTGGGCCGCCTGTGAAATGTATTTGGCCACGGGCGATCCGCAGTATCACACGCTGCTCAAAAACTGGTTCCCCGATCCCACCGATCCGGCGACCGCCCATTGGAGTTGGTGGCGGATGTATGCCTGTTACGGTAATGCGATTCGTGATTATTCCATGGCGGCGAGAAACGGACGATTGCAGGCGTCTCAGCTCGACGCGAGTTATTGGACCAAGTGCGTGAATGCGATTACGAATTGTGGCAACGACAATCTCACCTGGTCGCAGAAGAATTCCTATGGCAGCAGTTTTCCGGAATCGACAAAAGCCTACCGCGGCGGCAGTTGGTATTTCTCGTCCGTGCAATCGTTTGATATGGTTGTCGCGTATCAATTCAATCCGAATCCCGCCTATATCGATGCGATCCTTCGCAACCTGAACTACGAGGCCGGCAGCAATCCACTCAACCAGCCCTACGTAACCGGAGTGGGTTGGAAACGGCAGCGCAATATCGTGGATCAATATTCGTCCAATGATCGCCACCTTCTGCCCAAGAGCGGGATTCCCGTCAGCAACATTCAGTCGGAATTCCAACGCACTTGGCAGTACGGAACGGAATTGCGGGCACTCCCGTATCCGTCCGACTACGCTACCACGGCGCCTTATCCATTCTACGACCGCTGGTGTGATGATTGGAATATCGCGACAGAAGGCTCCACAACAGACACGGCGCGGAGCCTTGCCGGCATTGCCTGGCTCGCGGCGCAAACCTCGATGTCGGGCCAGCCGTGGAGTTCGACCAATGCCAGCATTGTTGTTCCCACCAATCCGAAGCAGCTCGGCCAGCCGGTAACGGTCACGCTCCAAGTGGCGGAGACGAACTTGAACGGAGCGCGAATCGTTTGGGAAGCGCGTGATCAGGAACCGTCTTTCGGCACTATGAATTACACATTTACGCCATTGCTGCACGATGGACCGCACTGGGTTGAAGCCGAAGTACAATGGCCCGATGGACGCCGCGCGTTTGCGGTGAGTTCGGTCACGGTCAGCACCAATGCACCACCGCAATTGAGCGATCCGCAACGGATTGGCACCAACGGATTTTCTTTCCTGTTAGGAGGCGTTCCCCAAGCACTTTATTTCATCCAGGTTTCTACGAATCTGGTGAATTGGACGACGATGGGTACAAACCAGGTTCCAGTAAACGGCGTGTTGCGAATCACTGACACCAATGCCGCAGCATTTTCCCGGCATTACTTCCGCGCGCTCAAAGTTCCTTGATTTCGGTTGGGAAAGAGGACGGATATTATTTCGAAGCTTCCACCGCTTTGACTTGCAAGACGCCGCTGTCGATCACCCATTTTTTTCCCGCGGGAGGGCGCGGGATGCTGTCCAATCTCGTAGCGGCAAATTCAGCAAAGCTTTCCGGCATCCGTTGTTTCTGCTGAACAAAAATCTGCAACTGCTGGGTGAGAAACGGGTCTTCATCCCCCACCACATTTTGTCGCGCCCCATTCTCGGCGCGCGCCAGGACTGCCTGGGGAGGAGGCACTTGTTTTCCCGAGGATTTGGTTGGCGGAGCAGAGACATTGCTATCCGGAACGGGTGTGCTCTGAGAGGAAGAGTCCGGGGTCAAACTCGATGGGGCTGGTTTTTCTTTGTGGCAACCCAGAATTGACACGGCGAATAAAACGGCCAAAATCGGTAAGCATTTCATAAAATAAGCGGCCCGGGAAAAATGGATTTGCCGGAATCAATCGCGACTAAAGATCCGGCCGGGAATTTGTAATATCCAAACCATACTTCCACGAAACAATCGCGGCATGGCCGTCAGAGAATCCCACGTCCGCTCGCTTGTTGTGACGACTGGTCAGGACATCGCCCGGAGACGCCCAACGTCCGTCATTGATGATGCTGGCCCCGGGGTCAGAAACCTCCCCTGCCTTATAGGAAGATTGCTCCTCGGCGACAAGTATTTTTCGGGATGGATTCTTAACCGCAGTTGACCGGAAGGGAAACCAGGTTCCTTGGTTATCGTGGATTGAACTCATCCCTTGGGAGGCTTTCCCCGATATGCCATAGCTCGTGACGCTATAACTGGAATAATAAGGCGTGCCGCCTTTGATCCGCTCAGAGTCGTCCTTGTCGAGTGGGCAACGAAAAAGATTACTGCTCACTGATCCGATATGAGCAGCGATGGGACTTTTTTGAATGGGATAAAGTGGCTGGAGCGGCCGCCAATAAATCCAATCATACGGGCTGAAGCCATAAGTGTTTCGGGACGCGGCTGCCGGAGCGATATTATTATTTGAATCCGAGTACATGACCCAGCCCAGGCCAAGCTGCTTAAGATTATTGAGATCCTGAACCTGCGCCGCTTTTGCCTTTGCTTTGGAAAGCGTCGGCAGAAGCAAGCCAGCCAAAATAGCAATGATCGCAATGACCACGAGCAACTCGATCAAGGTAAAAGCCTTTGGGCAAAGACGTGAATGTGGCGGATTTTCGCCTGTCCCGGATTTTGGGTCAGTTCGATACATAAAAGAAGGGGTGCAGAGAAAGGTTGTGGGTGATCAATTGGAAAAACAAGGGGAAATTCATCTCAATCCACAACGACCAACCGATAAAACCTCTCACGCTGTCCCGTCAGAATTCCTTGAATCGTGAGGATACCACCGGTCCCGGAAATTGTGGCGCCCATCGCAGTCCAGTCGGGTTCGGCGAGGTCGTCCTTGTATTGCACCTGATAACTTTGGCCCGAAAGCGTGTTGAATCGAATCGTGAGTTTACCGCTTCCGTTCAGTTGAATGGGTTCGAATTGAGGAGCCGGTTTCACAATGACCAAAAATGTTGTCTCGCCCGACAACGGAGGCGCGCCGTTGTCTTCCACGCGGACCGTCACCGAATTCGTCCCGGGCGCTGGCGCGTTCGTCACGACCCAAACGAACCCGCCGTTTGTGGAGTTGATCATCGCGCCTGCTGGCGAATTCGTGAGGCTGAACCTAAACGGCTGGCCGGTCGGATTGGTCACGACGGCGTTGATCCGAAGAAC
>JBDSIW010000342.1:0-5381 GCA_039917795.1 Verrucomicrobiota bacterium
ACTCATATCGAAGTGTGTGCGTTTCATGGTGGTGGTGTCGAATGGCCTAACATTTAGGTGAGCTGCGAAAGCGGCTCCTTTCGCGGCCTAATTCGGGGGTTTCGCAGCCTATTTCCAGCTTCACGGCAACTAGCGTAAACCGCGTTATCCTTCCCTGCCAGCTTTTCTTCCCCATGAACCTTCATTCGGAGCTCGGAGCATTGCTCCGCGCGAAAGTGGGTCGCCAGCACGCAGAGCAATGCTCTGCGCACCGGTTCAGGGGCCTAATGTGCGGCGTTTGTTTTCGGGGAAATCTCCCTGCCAACTGCAAAAGCTCTATTGTCCCCTACTTGGATTCGGAAGCCTTCAAATGCTTGTCAAAAAATTCAAGGACCAACGGGCGCAGGTCGCGTTGCTTCGGTTGCAGGTCGAATGAATGAATCGCCTCGGGGACGATGACTAATTCACTTGGCACGCCGGCCTTCTTCAGAACTTCGGCCAGGATTTCGGATTGCTTCAGATCCACCGTTTTGTCCGCCGTGCCGTGAAGGATCAACATCGGCGGATCGTTTTTGTCTGCGTAGCTGGTCGGCGACGCGGTGCGATACAGTTCCGGCGCTTCGGTCTGCGCTTTTCTCAAAAAAGTGACGTCGTGATATTGCAGCAACTCGGCCGGGCCATAAAGGTCAACGGCGCATTGCACGCGGCAGGAAAACTCGCCGTACGGTTCCGTCGGATCGAGTTTGTCGTCCGGCCCGGTCAACGCCACCATTGCGGCCAGGTGTCCGCCCGCCGAGCCTCCGATCACGCCGATCCGTTTCGGATCAATTTGGAGGCGTTCCGCGTTTTTGCGCAACCAGCGCACCGCCGTCTTGCAGTCGTAAAGATTTTGCGGCCAGGTCGCCTTTTCCTTTGTGGCTAGAGCATAGTCGATGCTCATCCCGATGTAACCGTTCCGGGCCAGTGTTGAACCAATGTTAATTTCACGCGCTGCATCGCGTTTGCCGCCCGTCCACCCGCCTCCGTGAATGATCACTACGGCGGGCAAACGCTGGTTCGTGGAAATCGCTTTTGGAAAATAGAGGTCGGCTTTCTCGTTGCGATCCAGAGAAAGAAACGCGACATCCCGTTCCACCCGTACGTCGGGCGGAAACGTCGGTTTTGCTTTTTGCTCCTGCGCGAAAAGGGGCGCGGACAAGAGTACGGACAGACCAAACCATTTATTCATATTGTCAAATTAAGACGCGTTCCCGCTTGGGATCCACGGGTGGCTGCAGATTAAGGCTCGCCGGCCAATGGATTCCATCCTGCAAAATGGTGTAGGTGCCGTCGGCGAGATACGCCTTATCCACGGGTCCGCCGCCGGGGCGCTTGATATAGGCCAGCGCGAGCGGCTTTCCCAGCGTCGGCGAGAAGCAACCGCTGCTGGTGTAACCGACCAATTTGCCATCCCGGAAAACCGGTTCGTTTCCCCATAACGTCACTGTGGGATCGGTCACATCGAGGGCGAGCGAGACCATTCGCTTGCGGAGCGGCTGATCCTTCATCCGGCGCAATTTTTCTTTTCCCAAGAATTCTTTGTGCCACGCGATGGCGAAACTGAGCCCGGCCTGAAACGGGTTTTCGTCCACGGATAACTCGGTGCCGAAAGCGCGATACGCTTTTTCGATTCGCATGGTGTTAATGGCGTAGGTCCCGGCGGGCCGAATATTTTCCTGCGCTCCGGCCTTCATCAATTCCTCCCACACGCCGGCCATCACCGCCGCGGCACCGTGCAATTCCCAACCGAGTTCTCCGACATACGTGACGCGTAGTGCCCGCACGAGTTGGCCGCCCACTTTGATTTCCGCGCTGTGACCGAATGGAAACGCGGTATTGCTGATGTCGGTCGAGGTCACTTGCGAAAAAATTCTTCGTGAAGCCGGACCCATGATCGAAACCACGCCCAGATCCGATGTGACATCGGTCAAGGTCAGATCCGCTCCGACGGGCACGTGTTGCAATATCCAATCGGCGTCGTGCGCCGCTTGCTGCGTAGAGGTGATGAGGTAGAACCGGTCCATCGCCAATCGCACGACGGTGAGATCGCTCGCGAACGTCCCGCGCTCGTTGAACATCGCGGTGTAAACGATTCGACCGACCGGCACATCGACGTCATTGCCACAGAGGAATTGCAACGTGGCGAGGGCGTCGGCGCCGCTCAATTCAAATTTCGCGAAAGTGGATTGATCAAAAATCGCTGCCCGCTCGCGACAAGCTTTCACCTCAGCAGACACGTAAGGCGCCCAGTTTTGTTTCTTAAATGAATACTGGATTTCCGGTTTGACGCCGTTCGGCGCGTACCAAAGCGGTCGCTCCCAGCCGGCGGTTTGCCCGTAGCAAGCGCCGAGCGCCGAGGTTATTTCGTGCAAGGGCGACCGGCGCGCGTTGCGGGAAGTTTCCATCTCGCGATTCGGCCAGGCCATTTGGTAATGCAAACCCAGGACCTCGGCGGCCCGAGTCATGAGATAGCCGCTCCCATTTTGGAGCAGAGCAAAACGCCGCACGTCCACGCTCCACAAATCCATCGGCATCTCGCCGCCCTCGAGCCAATCCACGGTGTATTTGCCCGCACCGCCGGCGCTGGCGATGCCCACGCTGTTGAAACCCGCGAGCACAAAAAGCCCTTCGGTCCGCGCCGGAGGTCCCATTAAAAAATTGTTGTCCGGGGTGAAGCTCTCGGGACCGTTCACAAATTTTGGAAACTTCGCGGTGCGAAGTGCGGGGATACGGTGTTGCCCGGCGGCCAACGGCTCGGCAAATTTTTCCCAATCATCGTTGAGCAGGCTAAAGGCGAAATCACCCGGAACGCTCTCGTCCACCTGCCACGGCTTGGAACGCCATTGAAACGCGCCCAGCTTGATCGAGCCGTCGTCGAGCGTTCGAAAATAAATCGCTGCGTCGGGATCGCGCGCGCACGGAAGATCGCGAGCCGCGCCGGGAATTGGCTCGCTCAAAACATAATGATGTTCCACTGGATAAAGCGGGAGATCGACATTGATGGCCAGACCAAGTTGTCGCGTCCATATTCCGCCGGTAAGAATCACCCAATCTGCTTCGATCTTTCCGGAGGTCCCATCCTCCGACTGATACTCGACGCCCGTGATGCGAGTGAAATCCTGTTTGCCGTGCGGCGAAGGCCTGGTGTTCAGGCGCGTCACGCGAACCTGATCGAACAATTGCGCCCCGTTTTGAATCGCGCCTTTTGCCAGAGCCACCGCGCATTCGCCGGGGATGACGCGGCCATCTCCGGGCAAATACACCGCGCCCAACACATCTTCCACCTGGATCAACGGCCACAATTCCTGCGCTTCGCGCGGTCCGACCAAGTGAGCTTCCACGCCGAAGACTTCCGCCATCGCGGCGGTGCGGCGCAATTGAATCATGCGCTCGGCATTCGTTCCCAGCGTGAGTCCTCGCGTTTGCACCCAGCCGACATCATGGCCGGTTTCCTCCTGCAACCGCGGATAAAGCCACGCCGAATATTTGTTGATCTGCGTCATGCTGTTGCTGGCGCGCAACTGCCCAACCATCCCGGCCGCGTGCCAGGTGGTGCCGCTGCTGAGGCGACCTTGCTCGAGCAGCACGACATCTTTCCATCCGGCCTTGGCGAGATGATACGCCACCGAGCATCCGATGATTCCGCCACCGACGATCACGACTCGCGCCGTCCGCTGCGGCAATCCCGATGGCAATTCAAACAAGGAGCGAACCGGAGTGTTGTCGATAAGCGTGGCAGGCATGGTTGAAAGGCAAATTTATTTTCCGTCCGTTCGAAAAGGAGAAGCGGGCAAGCCAGCGGCGTTGAAGAGGTTCACGTCCGGCACATTTTCCCATCCGTATCGGACCGCGACCGGTCTCTCAACGGACGATTCATTCACGATGATCCTGTCACCTTTAATTTTCGCGGAAGCAGGAACGAACTTTCCGTCCGCCGCGGCAATTGTGAATCCCTTCAACTCACCGCCTTTGACGATTAACCCGCCGCCGGTGTGCGTGAAACTCAAGACCGCATCCCCGCCCTCCATCGTCATTTTGTCAAAAACTGGCCCGCTATATTCGATCTTCTCGCTATAGGCAATCGCCCGTGCAGCGAGCGCCAGTCGCGCGCCCACTGGCTCCTTCATTTTCGGATGAATATCCTGCGCATCGCCGACATCCACCGTGACAGCCATCGCGGTGCGCGGAACTTTTTGGGCGGTGAGCAATTGCGCTTCGCGAATCTCAGGACTCATCCGCGACTCTGGCGCAATCTGCACGAAGAGAAATGGGAAATCCCCCTGCCCCCACGCCTCGCGCCAATTGCGGATCAGCGCCGGGAAGAGTTTTTGATACTGTCCAGCGCGACCGGAGTTGGCTTCGCCTTGATACCAAATAGCGCCCGCCATTGCCCAAGGTTGTAATGGCGCGATCATGGCGTTGTAGAGCCCTGCCGGTCGCTTGGCCACAATGGCGGGATTGCCGGCTTTCAGCGGAATGCGTGGAGCCGGTTTTCCGGCGGCTTCGGCAATTTTAACTTCGTTCGCATATTTTTTCAGGGCCGTTTTGTGCTGCGATTCCGCCTTCGCCGGGTCAAACTTTCTGACGTTTTCCGCCTGCAACTCGATAATTTTTTTTAACTCCGGGTCCGTTGCCAAAGTTTCGCGCGAGGTCCAAGCCTCGGCGGGGGTTCCGCCGACAGAGGAATCAATCAAACCCACCGGCACTTTCAGCGCGCGACGCAAATCCCTTCCGAAAAACCACGCCACGGCAGAAAAGTTCGACGCGGTTTGCGCGGTGCTTTCTTTCCAGTTCCCAGAAACATCCGCGCG
This sequence comes from Verrucomicrobiota bacterium, assembly GCA_039917795.1. Lineage (GTDB taxonomy): Bacteria > Verrucomicrobiota > Verrucomicrobiia > Limisphaerales > CANJXF01 > CANJXF01. The sequence goes on from JBDSIW010000342.1 coordinate 4,830, forward strand.
GGGTGTGTCGGATGATTCGTGCGGGACGGAAAATAATCGCAACTGTGAATCGCCCGCGGCAGCCAGCGCCTCAGCAGCATTGGCCGCGCGATACAATTGAAATCCCATGTTGGACTGGCCGCTGCACAACCAGACTTCGCCGATTAAAATATTCGTGAGCGTGATGGAATTTTCTCCGCTGATGTTCAACGTAAACGGCCCGCCCGCCTTGAGCGGCTTCAATCGAACGAGCCAGCGACCTTTCTCTGCAATCGTGGAAACTTCCTGACCTTGAAACCTGACGATGACTTTTTCGCCGGCGTTGGCCGAACCCCAGACGGGAACCTCGACCCCCTGCTGCAAAACCGCACCATTGGAGAAAAGTCCGTTCGGTTTTACGTCGGCCCGAGCCGCAGTCAACCCGGCGAATAACGCCAAAATTAAAAATATGGTTTTCATTTTTGTGAAACTCCAGTGCGGCGAACTCATTCACGCCCGTTGGATCGGAAGCCAAACGGATCACTGCGCCACGGACCGATAGAACCGTGAAGAATATTTCGCAGACTGCAAATC
>JBDSIW010000343.1:0-3029 GCA_039917795.1 Verrucomicrobiota bacterium
GTCCCATTCCAAAACCACCTCCGAGAACCAACAAAGTGGGCATATCGTCGCGCAGCCCGAATCGTTTGCGGACTCCGAGCGCGCTCACTGGCTCGGAGAATTTTGCGGAAATGGGAATTCCAGTGACCTCGATATTTTCGGGTTTAAGTCCGCGCGCCACCAGACTTTCCCTGGTTTGCTCCGCAGCGACACAATAAAACTGTGCGGGTGGTTCCAGCCAGAACGCGTGCGCTTCAAAGTCGGTCACCACACAGACCGTGAATGGGCTGCCCGTTTTGTCGGAGTCTTTTGGATGACAGAGAATTTCGAGTGGCAGGTAATGGGTGCAAAGAACCACGTCGGGTTTGAATGATTTCAAGTGACGGACAAATCCCGCGTTGGTGCCGCGGGCGAAAGCGCGGCGAAGATTCCCCATCCTTTGCAACTGCCCCGGGTCGTCAGTTTTTTTGAAGGCCATGGCGTAGAGCTCGGGAATGTGCTCAACGATCTTCACGTAGGTTTCGGTGTAAAGTTTTCGCTGCAGCTTCCCGGCAAATTTGAGAACGTCCACGCATTCTACCGCGTCGGTAGGGCGCATTTTTTTCCACAACTCCTCCAACGCTGCCGCGGCCGCGAGATGGCCTCCACCTGCTGTAACCGTTGCGATGAGTATTCTCATGGATGGGATTTACCACGCCGGTCCTGTCCGGGGTAGAGAATCTTTCGGCCAGCGCTTCGATTGTCTTCTTTCTTTTTGGATCACGCGAAACTACCTTCCAATTCATCATGCTCAAGGAAACGATTTCCAATATTGAAGAGAGATTGCAGGGGTCCGGGTCGATTTCGGTTGCTCAAAAAGAAGAACTTCTCCAGCTCCTTTCCCAGCTCAAGCGGGAGATCACGGCCCTACCGGCGATGGATGACGACAAGGCGAAAAGTATTGCGGGCTTCACCGAGATGTCGACGCACCAGGCCACGCGGGGCGAGAAGAACCCGGAGTTGCTTAAACTTTCTTTGCAGGGTCTGTCGTCGTCCGTGGAGGGTTTTGAAAAATCCCACCCTGATTTTGTGGCGCTAGTCAATCGTCTCGCGACGACTCTTTCCAACATGGGAATTTAAAAAGCCGCGGAAATGAATCCGCGGCTTGAAAACTAATCTCTGGATTTTAAGTTCAGATTCTTCTGTTACTTTACCTCGAGTTGGTTATCGACTGAGGTCACGCCAGCGATTTTACGAGCCTGTGTTTCGAGATTTTTCTTCTCGCCTTCGCTCTTGACGGTGCCTTTCAAGGTCACTTTTCCGTCTTCAGCCGTGACCGTGATGGCTTTGGCTGCAGCCGCGTCATCTGCGCCCAGGGTGCTCGCAAACGAATCCTGAATTTTCTGAGTCAATCCAGCGTTGAGGTCCGTAGAAACTCTAAGAGTAGGTGACGTCTTGACCGAAACATCCACTGAACGATTGGCGGCGCCGGCCGCTTCATTGATTCTTGTTTCAGCAGTGACTTCGGATTTCTGCACCTTGGCTTGCGCGTCAATTTGCTTTTTCTCTGCGTCAATTTGCGCTTGTTGAGCATCAGCCTGCGCCTCGATCCGTTGTTTTTCCGCCTTGGCTTGGGCACCAACCTGACGTTGGGCGGCATCCGCCGTTTGTTCGATATCTTTTTTCTGGCCGTTCAGCGCATCTTTTTGCGCTTCTTTCGATTGTTCGATTTGATCCCGTTCGGCATGGGCCGACCCACTGACTTCTGCGTCGCGGCGATTGCAACCCACGAACGCCAAAGAAGCTGCTGCTAAAATTACGATCTTTTTCATGCTATTCCTTTTTTTAATTGTTTACCGTCACTTGAAATAACATTCGATGGAACCCCAGACTGAGACAAGATGGCCATCTCCTGTTTCTATTATCGGGGACTAGGCTGAGAGGCGACTGGGCGTGTCCGCATTATTACGCCATGGCAACTTCGATGGTTTCCTCAGGGGATTGCATTTTGTCCTCCGAGGTCTCGATCGGCGTTTCCGAACTCGGCGGCACCAGGTGTTTAGGAGCATGGTCCATAGCTTCCTCGTCCGCCTTGTGAAATTTGACGCTAACAATTTTGCTCACGCCATGCTCTTGCATCGTCACGCCGTAAAGCACGTCAGCCATGCCGATCGTGCGCTTGTTGTGCGTGATAATCACAAATTGCGAGTGGGCCAGGAACCGCTTGAGCACCCGAACGAACCGGTTGACATTGGATTCGTCGAGCGGCGCATCCAATTCGTCGAGCACGCAGAACGGGCTGGGCTTCACCTGGTAAATTGAAAAGAGCAGGGCAACGGCGGTCATCGTTTGCTCACCACCGGACAAAAGCGAAATGGTCTGCAATTGTTTTCCTGGAGGACGCGCGACGATGTCGATGCCGCTTTCCAAAACGTCGCCCTCGTTCACGAGGATCAAATCGGCTTTGCCGCCGCCAAAAATCTCGGTGAACATCAAACGGAAGTTGTCGCGGATCTGATTGAACGTCTCCGTGAACATTTCTTTCGTTTGCGTGTTGATGCGATTGATCACTTCGAGTAATTGCTCCTTGGCCTTCACCAAATCATCATGTTGCGTGGAGAGAAACGTGTGCCGTTGCTCGGTTTCTTCGTATTCTTCAATGGCAACAAGATTCACCGGACCCATTTCGTCGATTCTCTTTTGCAGGCCGCTGACCTGTTCGATGACCGCGTTCCAATCGGTCGCAGCGCCGCTGGATGCCATTTCCTCTGGAGTCAGGGTCACAATTTTCGCCGGGCCTTCGTCCGCAAACGTGATGGTGATGCATTCGCTGCGGATGTCGTCGAGGTTGACTTGATACTTCTGTTGCACGCGCTCGCGCAGATTCTGTACCGACATGTTTTTCTGCGCCAATTCCACTTCGAGCGACCCGCGTTGCTGCTGGATTTCCGTTAAACGACGGCGTTGATCGCGCAGGTTTTTTTCTCTCATCTCCACCGCAGTTTCTTGTTCGTCCCTTTGGGAAATCAAATCAGCTGCTTGGGTGTTGACCTGTTCCCGGTCGTGCTGCA
>JBDSIW010000344.1:0-3613 GCA_039917795.1 Verrucomicrobiota bacterium
CTTGCTCTCGGTCAAACGCGGCTTTCGCGCCCGCGAATGGCGCGACTTGGCGTATCAGGCAGGAATCACCGGCGCGAAAGTGTGGCTTCATTTCGGCGCGAGGGTGATGTTGTCCGCGAAAAAATAATTGCGTGGAGCGGTTAGGAGTACGCACTCAACCGCAGAGAGTGAATGAGTTCTTGGAAAGTCAGCCCCGCTTCAGAATCCCGCCGATTTAGTCAATTCACGCGAAGAATTTTATGACGAAATCCTTTGCATATTTTGAAGCGCGGCGGCGGTAATTCCGCTCCGCATTTTTTTCTGGAAATGCCTCAAGACAAATCCGCCAGAATTGGTTTGCCCTGTGAGGCGTCCGGGGGCTTTACTAGAGCGGTGATTGATCAGTTCGTACCCGACATCCACATCCTGAAATCCCAAGGCGACGCCCAGCTTCGTTTGCATCAGCGTGCAGGGAAAGCGGCCCTGGAACAATTTGGTCGGCGGGTCTTTCTTCGAGCCGTCGTCGAGATTTCCAATTTCTGCCGTGAGAACTGTTCGTATTGCGGGATGCGGCGCGACAACCGCACGCTCACTCGTTTTCGCGCCCAGCATGAGCAAATCGCCGAGCTTCTAATCCATCACCGGCCGAAAAGCGTCACGGATGTCAATATTCAGGCGGGCGAAGATCCGGTTGCGGTTCGCGAAGTGGTCATTCCATTGGTCAAGACTTTGCGGCGCGAAACATCCCTCGGCATCAGTGTTTGTCTCGGCACGTTGAATCCCGTGCTTTATGCGGAGCTTCAGGAAGCCGGCGCGTCCACTTACATCATTAAATTTGAAATTGGTGATCCGACGCATTACCGCGAAATGCATTCGCCCGGCACCTACAATGAGCGACTTGAAAACATTCGCCATCTCGCGGCCAACGGCTGGAAAGTCAGCTCGGGCTTTATCGTTGGATTACCCGACCAGACGGAAAGCCGGTTGCTCGCGAATTTCGACCTGGCGCGCCACCTTCCGCTCGATGGATGCAGCGTAAGTCCCTTTATTCCTGGCGACGAAACGCCCTTGAGCAACGAGCCCATCGCCAATATCGATCTCACCTTGAACTGCATGGCGGCGTTGCGGTTGATGCGCCCGAACTGGGTTATCCCTGCGGTGAGCGCGCTCAACCTGGCCGAGCCGGGCAATGGCTATCGGCGCGGGCTCCGCACCGGCGCGAATCTGGTGACGATCAACCTGACGCCTTCCGAAATGCGCGACGACTACCTGCTTTACAAACGCGACCGGTTTATCATGACCGAAGAGCGAATTCTCTCGGCAATCGCCGCAGAAGGATTGATTCCCTCCTCCCAAAGCCTGGCGGAATTTTACCGCGCCCGCGATCTTCAGCCAGCGTCTCATCCTTTCGCGGTTCCGGCGAACGCCTGATCGCACCGGCTCGAAGAAACGTCGTCATCCCTCGTGTGGTCGGGCGCCCCGCTTCGAGCGCCCCGCTCCAGCAAAGCACTTTTTCACCAAACGTCCTGCCATTGCCATTTTTTCAGGGCGAATGGTTGTCCGCGAACCGCCAGTGCGGCAATGTAGCCGGACGCCGGTTCCAGTTCGAGAAGGGAACCGTCAAATCGCGCCTCGTTTTGTGCGTCGGCAGAAAAACCGTCTCCGCTGCATTTCAATTGTGCCTCTTTCCGCGTCCAATAACGGAAGAAATTCTCCTCCTTTTGCGGCGGTTGCAGCGATCGCAAAGTCGATTGCTCTTCCGGCAAAAAACAGCGCGCCGCGACGTCGTCCATATCGGAGAACGAATGTACATTTTCGAGGTCAATCCCGAGCGCGCGATTCTGCGCGATGACATAAAGCGCCAGCCCGCCGCTGTGGGAGAGATTGAAGTTCAGGTTGCCATGGTCCATTGGGCGGGCGAGTCGAGGCTTCCCATTTTTCTCGTAGGCAAACTCCAAACTGCCGGCGGATTTTTTCGTGTAACAACTTAAAATTGAGCGGAGCAATCCGCGTCCGGCAATAAAGCTTTCGCGATCGCGCTCGAAATGGAAACGCGCCGCCTTCTCTTTTTCGTCGGGCGAGAGTGTGGCCGCCAGTTCGTCGCGACGCGGAGCTTGTTCCAGGTCAGCGACCCAAACGTGAACCTCCTCTCCCGAAATGGCGCAATCCCGCGGCGGAAAACTCCATTTGAAATGTCGTGAAACGGAACTCATATCAAGCGGCGTGCGCGTTGATTTCAGTCCTGGGAGATGGATGGAGGCATTTTTCTATTTCCTCGGCCAACGCCTGGACGTGCGGATCTTCCAGCATGGTTTCGTGCGGTCCCGCAATGCGCCTGACCTCAAGGCCGCCGCCTGCGAGAGGTTTCCAAATGAATTCCGGGCTGGTTGTCGCAGAAGAATTGTTCGTTTGAAAAAGTGTGATTTTCCCTGGATAAATCCTGGGCCAGTAATCCACCAGGGCGCTCCAGTGGACTTCCGCGTATTTCTTGTATTCGGCAGGATACTCGGACATATCGATCACTTCTTCGAGCGGTCTGCGGGTTGCCGCACTTTCGGAATTTTTCGCGCCGCTGAGCGCCGAAACCTTGCGTTCAAACTTTTTCAATCGGCGTTGGAAGGCGCTCGCGATTTGCGCGGGGTTTTGCCGGAGCAAGCGTCCGAGGCGCCGGGAGAATCCGGCCACTTTTTGCAAAGTTTGCGCAGAAGTGACTGCGCCGGGCGGAAGGTTGGCGGGCGCACTGTCGAGGAGCGCGAGCAGCGCCACTGCTTCGCCTCGAGCCCGAAGCTGCTGAGCCATTTCAAAAGCAATCACGCCGCCGAAACAATATCCGGCGAGGTGATACGGTCCCGTTGGCTGAATGGCGCGCATCGACTTGATGTAATGTTCGGCCATCCGGTCGATTTTCGAGAACGGCTCGGGCGGCGCGACCAATCCGTAGGAAGGCTGATCCGGGCCGAGCAGTCGCGTCAATTTTTGGTAGCGAACAACGCCGCCGCCGCCGCCGCCGCCCAGCGTGTGCAGCCAAAAAATGGGCGGACGCGAACCTTTGGGCTGGATCGCGACCAGACATGGATCTGTTTCGGCGGGGGAATTGGCGTCGATCGCCGCGGCAAGGTGTTCAATGGTCGGTGATTGGAAAAGCAGGCTGAGCGGAAGTTTTTTCTTCAGAGCGGATTCCATTTGCGCAAACAATCGGACCGCGAGCAGCGAGTGCCCGCCCAATTCAAAAAAATTGTCCTGAACACTGACCTGTTTTTCCCCCAACACTTCCTGCCAGATGCTTTGCAACCGGGTTTCCGTGGCGTTCCGGGGCGGCACATAATTCTCCGTTGAATGTTGGGCTGCGTCAGGCGCGGGCAACGATTTCTTATCGACCTTTCCATTTGGAGTCAGCGGCAATTCTTCCATCACGACAATGGCGGATGGCACCATATAGCTGGGCAATTTCTGTTTTAGATACTGTTTCAATTCTGCGATGGCTCCGTCTGCGTGCGGTTTCACCGAGACATAAGCGACGAGGGATTTTTCATTTTGGGAGTTGAGGTGGAGGAGGAGGGTGGCCTGGCGGAGGAGGGGGTGGCGTGCCAGGACGGCTTCGATTTCCTCGAGTTCAATGCGGTAGCCGCGGAGC
>JBDSIW010000345.1:0-3036 GCA_039917795.1 Verrucomicrobiota bacterium
TCAAACTGCACAAAGCCGCTGATCGTCACCGGCGCGGCCGTGTCGTTAAAAAGGCGCAGCGAATAGCGTCCGGGCTTGAGCGGCGGCACGTCATTGGTGCCCAAAGTCAAAGTGCCTCCTGGCGGATCAATGATTTTTCCTTTATCCACGTAACCGGTCCCGGGCGAGGTTCGTGTGGCGATTCTCGGACCTCGCCGTACTACGGTATCGATCGGCCCTTCTTTTGGCGCAATCGAGATGATCATATTCGTTGCACCTTCTGGAACGATGAAACTTAATCCGGCAGAAGAATTCGGTGCCAATTGAAAACTCGAAATGGTAAATCCGTCAGCGCCGAACAGCTGGTTTGTTTCCAATGCGCGCTCCACAAAAATGGAAAGGTAATCTACTCTCCCGGTCGCATTCATCGCGTTATCCTCCATCGTCAGGATCCATGCCCCGACGCCCTCTTGCCCGATAAAATCCGTTAAGTTTCCTGGCCCATCGGTGTGCCTGCTGCCGATAATTCCGTCGGATCCGGTCAGCTCGCTGTCGTCATAAACTCCCGTGAATGTTCCGCTCTCCTGTCCGTCAGGATAGGACGGACTGACTGGAAAACTATGGTTGTTCAACACCGTAAAAATCTCGTCGTGCGTCAACGTCCCGAGCAAATCGCCAATTCGTTCGTGCGTAAATGTGTTCGTCACGACCACTCTCGAAACCATGATCGGCTTCGTCGCGAAAGCCAGGAAATAAGCCCCGCCCGGTTTTTCCGGCGACCCGTCCGGGATCTCGGAATTCCCCGGAGTAATCAATCCACGCAGGATCAGATTGCCATTGGCGTCCTCATCGCTGAATGGAGTATCGCTCGCAATGCCAAAGAAATTATATTCTGCCCCCTGCTGGTCTTCCGACTTGATCCCAACATAGAAAATGGGCGCATTTGCGTTCGTATAAACGATCAACTCCTGCCCTCCTCTCAAACGCGATTTATCCGCATTGGCGATGGCCGCCGGATTCAAATTGGTCAGCGATGGGTCGGTCGAAACATACATGTCGATGTCAGCTTCCTTGTTACGGCGGCTGTTCGGTATTACATCGCTGGTGCCGGAAACGTTCGGTGTGAGAAAAGTGAAGAAGGCGACGTAAGGCAAACTTCCCGCGTTGATCGCGTAAAAATTCCACTGATTCGTCACCCCGTCTGACAAACCCGTTCCATTGATATTCAACAAGGGCGCATTGGCGCCGACGCGTTGGTTCAGCAGCGAAATTCCATTGGTGGCGACTGTCGTAAAATTCGTCACGAATGCATTGGGATTCGCAGCTAGAAACGGCGCGGCTGGTGCTACCGCGAAGGGCGCATTAGTCGTGAGGTTTCCGCTCGAAATCACCAGCGCATAGTCCTGCACAATTCCGTTGGTATGGTTCCTCACGGCGTTTACGTTGACGCGCCGGGCCACCACCGAAACTTCATAGGTCGTACTGAGCGGGCCGTTGATATAAACATTCTCGACGTTGTTAACCACGTCGCGAGACGAATCAAAACTGCTCAGCGTATTGGTTCCAAGATCCACCGGGTCAGAGAATTGGCTGCCCCCGGGAAAATTATTTCCAAAATAGATATTCGTGCTAATGGCCGTGTTGGTGCCCTGGGCGCTGGTCACAATGGTCTTGACCACAAGATCTAGGTCATTCACCAGTTTCACCCCCACCTGCGGATTTCCCGGCGGATCGGTCCAGACCAATGTGATGCGCAAAGGCGCGTTGGTATTGGCCACCGTGACGGTGCGGGTATGACTTTCTCCCGTGGCCAGTGCGTTGACTGGACTTTGGTCAAAAAACTGGATCGGCCATTTGTTGGTGTCCGGCTCACTTGCCAAAACGTCGGGCAAAATGCGGCTTAAGTTCGGCAAACCCCAGCCTGGAATATTCAGGCTGCGGGCCGTCTCAAATTTATAAAGAAGATCGTTGGGTGTGCGCGCGCTGTTGATCAAAAGCGCTTTCATCATCGCGGGACTATTGGTGCGACGCATTCCAGCCGGCAATTTCTGCTCAAAGAATTCCTGCATCAACGCCAGCATTCCCGAAACCGCCGCGGCCGCCATGCTGCTGCCGCTTTCAAAAAAATAATTTGTCCCGAGCGCGTCATTAAGTCCTTTGAGTTCCTTGAAATAATTCCCAAAATCATTGGTCACGACGATTTCGGTGTGCAACGTGTAGCCGACTTCAAATCCGTTCGTATTGACGATGTCGTAGTAGACCGTGGTTCCTCGAAAAAATCCTGGCCCGCCTTCCGAAATAAACACCCCATTTGTGCCACGCAAATTCGCCGCATTACCGGAAGGATTCTGGGCATCGTTCACATAAATCGAAAGTATCGGCAACGGATTGGGCGATCCTCCGGCGGGCAGCGTCTCAATGCTGTAGGAACGGGCTCGGCCCTGATCGCAGGGATTGTCCGGGATAAAAAACGAAAAACGATTGGTATCACCGGGATTGATCACGAGGTTCGGGAAAGTCTGCACCTCGTAATTCGTCGTGCTATAGTAAGCGCCTTCATCAAGTTGCTGCGACCGGGTCGAAACGATAAATGTTCCCGGCGCAACGAGGTCCGGTTTGAACCGGCCATACGTTCCTTCCAAACTCACACCCACATTTCCGCGACTCGAAAACCCAGCCACTTGATTCGAGCTGTCAGTGGAGCCAAGAAATTCCTTGTTTGTCAGAATCACGCAGGAACGATTCGGACGGATGATGTCGTTGGTTATATTCCTGAAGCTTTCCAACGCACCGACCGTGATGACATTTTTCGCCGTCGCGGGAGAGGTCACAGAAACCGGTCCGCCTCCTTGTCCGTTATCGGAACCGCCACCGCTGTTGCCCGCTGCAAAAACATACGCCACCGGTTGCGAACCCGACATTCCCGGGACAGCGTCTCGCACCGCCATATCGTAACTCGCCGCCGCGGAATTGTAGGAGCGAGCGCCGTAACCCCAGCTGTTATTCGAGATCAAGGGCGATTCGTGATTGAAGATCAACAGGTTGGTCAGCGCCGCC
>JBDSIW010000346.1:0-3587 GCA_039917795.1 Verrucomicrobiota bacterium
TAAACGTCCTGGCTGAAAGTGCGATCCAGGCTGATGACAAAATCGAAGTCGCTTTCCCGAACTATCGTTTGACAGTTTCGCGCGAAAGACCAGGCGCGCAAAAACGAAAAAGCACGGAGCATCGGAACGTGATGCCAGGTGATGTCTTTGGTTTCTGGGGAAGCATTCCAACAGTTGGCCAGCACGTGGATTTCGTGTCCACGGCGGGCCAGACGTTCCATGATCAAATTCATGTAGCGCTCCGCCCCGCCAAAAGCCGCAAAGCGCTGGCGAATAAAGGCAATCTTCATCGGACGTTGGTAAAAAGAATTTGCTGAACTCGGAACGTCAACGCCGGGGAAAAAGTTGCCGATGGAACCATTTTCAAAACGTCGTTTTTTGTTGGCAGCGTCATTTTGCTCGGCGCACGGTGGCAGACGGACAGCGCGTTGCCGACAATTAATCCGTCTCCGCCAGCGCGGGGTCGCTTCGGCTCGGGTATAATTTGACGATGAATCTTTGCCTACCTAAAATTCCGCGTGGTTCGAACAAAATTTGACGGCATGCAGTGGATTGCGACTTCCGCGTTTCATCCCCTCCTTGCGCGCCTCTCGAAGGGCACCAGGGAAGTCGTCAAGAAATCCCCCGCAAGAAGCGTCACCCGCCACCATCTGGACGGCCGGACTTTTTATATCAAGACGTATTTTTACTCGGCCCGTTATCTGGAACCGTTGAAATACTTTTTCAAGCCTCCACCGAGTCGAAAGGAATGGGATCTCGCGCCGCAACTTGAGTCATTGCGGATCAGAATTGTGCCGCACCTCGCGCATGGCGAGGAATGGAGTTGGCGCGGCTTGAGGAAAAGCTCCTTGATCACCGAAGGCCGGGCGGGTTTCGCGCCGATGCAGCGCGGAGAAAATGCCACGGAGATGCAAGTTGCGCTCGGGCGATTTCTCCGTCGCCTCCACGACTGCCACATCTTCCACAGCGACCTGCATATTTCCAATTTGCTTTATTCCCGGAAGACGAATGAATTCTGCCTTGTTGATTTGGATAACATGAAAATTTTTCCTTCGCTCACGGAAGAACAGCGCATTCTAAACTTGGCCACGCTCAATGGAAAATTGCCGCTGACGCGTGAATTCTACGAGAGTTACGGCGACAACTTTCTGCGCCACCAACATAGAATTGCCCGGCGCACCGACCGCCGGCTGCGTAGCGCGATTCCCAGGAAGCTCGAACTGCTTTTTCAAGATCGCCAGGCGTTTGCCTCGCGGAGATTCGGCGGCTTGAACTGGAATGTTCGGCTGGGTTTTTTGAATGATACACTCGAGTCGATTTTAAGGGAGCCGGACGCATTTCTGGCCAATGTCCCGCTGTTGTTAAAAAACGGCACCAGTTCCACCGTGGGTCGCTCGGACGGATTTGTTTTGAAAAGGTCCAACCTCAAGAAACCGCAAAATCTTTTTTTCGATTTGTTTCGATCGTCTCGCGCCCGCCGCGCCTTTCGCCTAGCCCGACATTTGGAACTTCTCCAGATCGCAACGCCCCGACCCATCGCAATGGCGGAGCGAAGGCGTTGCGGCTTGGTCGTGCGCAGCTACTTCGCGATGGAGGAAGTTCTGCAACCCACTGCCTTTTCCAATTTGACGGGGAATCGGCGCGTCTTTATCGAGCGCCTGGCGGAACTGATTGCGAAACTTCATGACGAAGGTTTCGCGCATCGCGATTTGCGCGAGGCCAATATTCTTTTTCGCCTGGACGGCGAGCCTTCGCTCATTGATCTGGATGGGCTGCGCTATGTGAAAAAAACCTCGGCCCGGCGCGCGGCCTCGGATATCGCACGCCTCATGCAAGGCATCAAAGGCGAGTTGAAAAAGGTTCCGGCAAGCCAGCGAGTGTGCTTCTTGAAAAAGTATTGCCAGATTCGGCAGCTGGAAAACTGGCGCTGGTGGTGGAACGAGGTCGGAAAGAATCTTCCTTCAATTCAATCGACAAAATGAGTTCTCCTGCCCCCATGCCGTTGGAAAATGTAAACGACTTCGTTCCGCTCCCGGGCAACGGGACGGGCTTCATTCATTCGAGCTGGGCGCGGATTCTTGAAAGCAACGGGCTGCGAAGTCTCGACGATTTTTTCAAAGTCGCAGGTACGTCACTTTCCAAACCCGGCTTGGGCAAACGGTATCGCGCACAAATTGAACTGAAAAATGGCGGCAAATCCGCAGTCGTGTTTTTGAAACGCTACAACGGGGAATCGTGGCGCGGGCTATGGCGAAGGCGGTTCGAGGACCACGAAGCATCGGCCATCGCTTTGCGCGAAGTTTTCGTGGCTCAGGCGCTGCAGAAACTCGGCATCAACACCTTTCTCCCGCTGGCTTGGGGTTGGCGGGGGCCGTGGGGGCCGTCGCAAAAAAGTTTTGTGCTCATGTCCCGGGTGGAGGGTGAATCATTGGAAAATTGGGTGCCGAAGCGATTCGCGAATGCGCGCGACACCTGGCGGAAGAAAATCGGGCTCATCGAAAGTCTCGCCCAGTTCAGCCAAAGATTGCATGGCAGCGGCTGGTTCCATCGCGACTTTTATCTTTGCCACATTTTCATTCACGAAGCGGGCGGGGGCGATCAACTCGCGCTGGTTGACCTTGCGCGAATGTTCCGTCCCCGCTGGCCCCGGCGCTGGCTGATCAAAGACCTCGCCCAATTGAATTTCTCTGCGGCGCCGGAATTCTTTTCCAAAACCCTGCGACTGCGCTTTGCGCAAAAGTATTTTGGAACGGGCCGGTTTTCGGACGAGGACAAAATTGTTTTGCGCAAAATTATCCGCCGCACGGAGAAAATGCGCCGACGCGAATCGTCGAAGTGAATTCGGACTTCAGATGAATGTGCTGAATGATCTCCGGTTGACAGGGCGCGCGCAGATGGACGCGTCATACCTCCCGAAGAGCTAATCCTCATTCGTAAATGGCCTGAAGCCGTTCCGGTTTTTTTATTTCCCCAAAATCTGTTTCCAACTTGTTTCAGTCGTTCGCGTTTGCTTCCTTGACGCGCTCAATTTTTGAGCGAACAGATTTATTACGATGTCGCATTCGCATTTCAACAACCGGTATTCCGCGAAAAAAATGTTGAAGCCAGTCAACTTCATCTGCCTCGCGCCCGATGCTCAATCCGTCTCCTTGATTGGCGATTTCAATGATTGGCATCCGACCGCTCATCCGATGAAGCGCCAGGCCGACGGCGCGTGGCTGGTCCAGATTCAGTTGAATCACGGCCATCATCATTACCAGTTTTTCGTGGATGGTAAACCAACGCTCGATCCGCGCGCTCAAGGAATTGCCCGCAACGAAAATAACGAAAAGGTTTCCATGCTCTCGGTCAGCTGATGGGCAGGGCGCCGTTTCGATGCTGGTTTGACGCGGCGGGCAAGGAGTGATGCGCCCGTTCTTTCAGTTGAGCGCAGGCGATTCTCCCTCGAAATTTTCGTCGAGTTCCTTTTTCCGGTTGGCGCGTTGCTCGGCGAAGAAACTGCGCAGGATCGCGGCGCATTCTGCTTCGCGCACGCCCCGCGTGATCTGGCTCTGATGATTGAGGGTGGGGAATTGGAGCAGGTTCAA
>JBDSIW010000347.1:0-4881 GCA_039917795.1 Verrucomicrobiota bacterium
GGTGATCACCTTGCTTTGTCGCCGAGTGATCAAGCGACTACGCGCCAAATCAACCAACGACGGGAAGCCGACAGAGGCGCAGGCTGATGAAGCGCTCGCCGCAAAATCATGACCGAGGGACCTCAGGCCGCGTCGTGGAAAAAGCGGTGGTGGATGATTGCCCTCGCCGTGGTGGCGCTCGCGGGATTGGTGATTCTTTATTTTGTTTACCAACCAGACTTGAAGTCGATTCACACCCAGATTGCCAGCCTCCATTGGCTCGCTGTTCTTTTGCTGGTGGCAATCCTGCCCATTTTCGGATTCTCGGTTGCGCTTTGCTACGTAATCATCGGCGCCAGGTTCGGCGTCGGTTGGGGCTTGGTTGTGATTGCGCTGGCCACGGTGGTTCACTTGCTCGGATCACACTGGATTGCCAACAGTTTTTTGCGGACGCGAATCGAAGCCTTCATCGCACGTAAAAAATACAAGCTGCCTCACGTCCCGGACGGCGAGAACGCGTCGATCAGCCTGATGACCTCCATCATTCCAGGCCTGCCTTACGTGGTGAGAAATTACCTTCTGGCGCTGGCCGGCATTCCGCTAAAAACCTATTTCTGGGTGTGCTGGCCGGTCTATGTCTTTCGCTCGTTTTTGACTATCCTAGCGACCGATTTCAGCGGGGAAATGACGACGAAGAAGTGGGTTTTTCTGGGGGGCGTCTTGCTTTTTAAAATTGCGATCTGCGCATACCTCATCAAACGCCTGCGGGATAAAAGCGCCCTCAAGAAAAAGCTAAAAGCGGCGGCTTCAGAGCGCGACCTGCCGGTGTAAAGCGGGGGCGCGCACGACCTGGCTTCGGTAGGTTAAATCCGCCACCAAGGGGAGATGGTCTGAGGCCACGCGGGTCCAGTGGTTCTTCGGGACATGAATCTTTTGCGCCTCGAAATGGGGCGAGACGAAAATGTGGTCGATGCGCACAAACGGAAGAAACGCCGAGAACGTATTTTGCGGCTTGTAGTTTTTCACGTTGCGCTGCACGTCCTGCAGCCGCTTGCTGACCGCGCGATAAGGTGGCGAATTCGGACGCGTATTGAAATCTCCGCAAAGGATGACCGGTTCTTCCGGTTCGATGCCGCCAATCCATTTTTCCCCCATCAACTCCTGCATTTGCTCGAGGCGCTCGCCGCGGCCCAGCCCAAGATGGGTGCTCAGAAAATGCAGCCGAACGCCGTCGATCTCGACGCAACCCCAAAGTGCGCCGCGCGGCTCCTTGCGTTTCGACCGCACCTCCGTGGCAAACGTGTCGATCCGGATAATTTCCACGGGAAACCGGCTGAGAATGGCATGCCCGTAATGCTCCGGGCCGCGTTTTACGGTTGGACAAAAGTAGGCGTGCATCCCGACGAGGTCGGCAATCATTTTCGCCTGGTCGTGGCCGCTCGACCGGCTGCGCCCAACATCGATTTCCTGGAGCGCGATGATGTCCGGATCGCTCATTTCAATGACACGGGCGATCCGTTCCGGGGAAATCCGGCCATCCATCCCGCGACAACTATGAACGTTGTAGGACATGACGCGCAGCGGCTTTACTTTTCCAAGGGCCGGGATGCGCTTGCGCGAGGGCAGTTTCTTTCGACCAAGAAAATGCAACGCCGCCAAACGCAAGTCGCCGGCGCGAATGAATTCGCCGACGGATTCCGGCAACCGAACCGTGTGCGGCAACAGACAGAATCCCTGTGTTTCATCCACGCCTGGCCCGGCGTGCGCGCCTTGCTCGATTGGAAAGGTGATGGCTGGCGCGTCTGGACTCCACCCGAGCAAGACCAGGTCGCCCGCGCATTCATGTTCACACAGCCGGACAAGGTCACCGGCGATGGCCGCCTTCAACTCGCCCGGATGTGGCAAAAACTTTTCGGCATCTCCGGGCAATTGGGTTTCACCGCGTCCATGAATCCAGGTTGCACTGCCCGGTCCGCTGCTGAACAAGACACCCGGCACCTTAGCCTCTTTGACGAGGCGCCCAGCCAATTCGCGTTTTTGTTCCAGGTTGAAAGGTTGGGCGAGATAAACGTGACCGACCGGCCCCATCGCGGCGACGGAGAAGGATTTTTCCTCGTCCTCGGTGAGCATTTCGTCGGCGGCGTGCTTTTCAAAATATCGGGTGGCGGCTTTTTGCCGTGTCCAATTCGCAGTGGAGAGAGGCTGCTGGGAGCGGGCGTGGCGATGCGCCGATTTTTTTTCCACGCCCGCGAGCGCATTGCTAATGGCCTGTTCGATGCCGTCGGGAGATTTTTCCTCGAAGGAACGTGTCGCCTCCTGGCCGTGATCGGAAAAAATCCAGACCTGATAATCCCGCCGCGTGGAGCGCCGCGATTCGCGGTAGAGTCGCCGGATCGCGTCGTCGATTCCCTTCAAACTCCAGTGCGCAAACAACGAGCTGGGCCCGCGCCGATGCGATTGCTCGTCGTAGCCAAGAAAGTTCGCGTGGATGATCGGCAACCCGCGAGCGAGATCGACCTTCGCGCCAATCGTGATGAATTCGCGCAAACCGATGCAGACGATGATCCTAATGAAAAGGAATTTGACTTCCTTGAAGAGATTTTCCCCTCGAAAAACTCCGCAGAATAAATCCCAGAGAGCAACAAAGAATTCGATGAAGGTCAACGACACGAGGCGGATCACCGCCGTAAAATGCAGCGCGACCACGGAGAGGAATCCGAATAATGAGGCCGACTTCAACAGGTCGCCCGGACCGATGCTTGCGCCGCAGAAATGGCTTTCGGCCTGAGTGGCGCCGCCGATGTAAATGTTCGACCAGGAACTTCCATCCTTAAGCAAGCCCTCGCCCTGTTTCTCCAGTTTCTCCTGGATGGCTTTTGCCCAAAAGGGCTTGAACATGGTGGCGACTCGTTTGCTCGCGCGATCCAGAAAGCTGAAGGCGGGGACGGCACAGCGCACGCCGTAATACAACTCACCCTGAACGGCAGGCGTGGTGGACGGAATTCCAGAGTAGAAGGTGGACAAATCGTAGTTCTGTTTTTTCAGCAGGCTCTTGAGAAACGGCAGGCGATTGCGGTCGAGTGCGCGTTCCATTTGTCGGCGGGACAAGCCATCGATCTGGATCAGCAGAATTCCCGGCTCCGTGCTCGTGTTCTCCGACGTGGAAAGGCGAAACCGGCGAATGGCCCATTCGCTGCGGTTGACGCGCCGCCGGCTTTTTCGCAAAAAATTATCGATGTGATCAAACACGCGCCGTCTTCTCCTCCAATTCCTCGTCCGTGGCGGTCAAAGCGTTGATGGCACATTCCGCCTTGTCGGAAATCAGTTTCCACTCGACCTCGATTCGTTTCATCAGGCTCGCCCACAGATCATCCTTCTCCAAACGCCGTTGGGTGCGCGTCTGCGATCGAATTTCCTCATAGAATTCCAGGGCTTTCTTGGCCGATTGCTCCATCGAAAATTTCCGCGCGGTGCGACGCGCACCCGCCTTCAATTCCTCGCGAAGCTTTGGGTCGGTTTTGATTTGCGACAAGCGCGCGGCAAAATCCTCCTCGCTGCTTTTGGCCTCGATCAGAAAACCATTCTTTCCATCGCGGACCACTTCGCGCACGCCGGACGCGTCGAGCGCAACCACCGGAAGTCCGGCCGCCATCGCCTCCGCGATGACCATTCCCTGGGTTTCGCTGAACGAGGAGAAGGCAAAAACATCCATCGCGGCGTAGGCATCGAACAAATCCTGGCCGGATTTTTTGCCCGGCATGATGACGCGATTCCCAAGCTTAAGTTTCTTAACGATGGCGTGAATTTCTTTTTCGGCCGAGCCGCCGCCCACGAGGAGGAAAACAGCTTTGGGTTCCTTCTTCAAAAACTGGCCAATGGCGCGGCACAAATAGGAAAGGTTCTTTTCCGGCGCGAGGCGACCGAGATGCCCGACCACGAAAGCGTCGGGAGCAATTTTGTTGGCGGCACGAAAAGCCTCCCGGTTGCCGCTGGCGAACCCCTTCACATCCACGCCCGTCGGGATCACTCGAATGGGGGTCTCCACGCCCCGGCCCTTGATCAAGTTCGCGATGCTCTCGCTAGGGGCAATCACGCCATCGCAGAGATTTGCGTAGCAGGTGGAAAGCTCGATCGCGAATTGCTTCAAGCCCGGCGAATCGCCCGGAACGTAATGCGTGTAATCCTCGTAGAGCGTGTGGTGCGTGAAAATAATGGGAACATGTTTGCTCGCGGCAATCCGCACCGCTGTGTCCCCAAGCAAAAAGGGGTGGTGCGAATGGATAATGTTCGCTTGGTAGGCCTCAATGGCGTCGTTGAAAAACCCGGCAATAGGCAGGCGCACGGAAAAATCGCTGCCGTTGAACTGCTGGAGCGCCGGAAGCCGGACGACATCCTTTTCCTCGACCACGGGTGTGTCGTCGGTTTTCGGAAATTCGGGCGCGACCACCAGAGCGTCGTGGCCCATCTTTCGATATTGCTCGCTGAAGGTGTGAACCGAACGCGCGACGCCGCCGACATGTGGCAGGTAGGTGTTGGTCATCATGCAAATCTTCATAGCTTCACTCATAGTTTGGGTTTGATTGAGAACGTTCCTGCTCGACCGTCGCGCGCTTCGGCCCCATAACCCGGGACGCGCACTTCAATTTTTGGCGGTTGCGCAAACCAGTTCCCCTCGACAGACACCTGAAAACCGCCCTTCTCGGGCGCGATGGAAATCTTTACTTCACCGAATCGTGTCAGCGTCGGTCCGAACGAAAGCGCCTTCCCGCTTTGCCACCAGCGGGGAAAAATTCCCGAACCGACAATGAGCAACCCGGCCTCTTCGCGGACAAATAAATTCCGGATCATGAGCGCCCATTCCGCGGCCGCCCAGATATGCTGGCCATCGCCCATGCAGCCGCC
>JBDSIW010000348.1:0-4040 GCA_039917795.1 Verrucomicrobiota bacterium
TCCGCGCGAGCGGTTGCGCCAATGCAGCACAGCAAAAAAAAGAGGCAAAGCGCGCGGAGTTGTTTCATCAAGCGCGCAAAGCTAAACAAAAGGATCAAATGCTGCCAAGCGACAATATGCGCGGCGGAGTTTATCCCATTCACATCCAGGCGCGCGAGAGGGGCAAGCGCGGAATTCTTGCCACTGGCCAATGAACTTTTCGTTTGCTAGTTTCCCGCCTCGAATGACAACCCTTTTGCGGAACACGGTGAAGGATTGGATCACGGGGCTGGGCAGCATTGCCGTGCTCTGCGGGGAAATCGTCGGCTCCCTTTTCAAAAGCAAAATTCCGTGGCGCGACCTGGTTTACCAAATCTATTTCATCGGCGTGAAGTCGCAATCCGTTGTGCTCATCACCGGCGCGTTCACTGGAATGGTGTTGTGCGCGCAAACTTACTTTCAATTTCACAAAGTCAAGATGGATACCGCGACGCTCGCCGTGGTGAGCGTGTCGATGGGCAGCGAACTCGGCCCGGTACTGACGGCCCTGATGGTGGCGGGGCGCGTGGGCGCGGCCATCGCGGCGGAACTCGGCACCATGCGGGTGACGGAACAAATTGATGCGTTGCGCACGCTCGCGGCCCACCCGGTGGATTACCTCGTCGTCCCGCGCGTTTCCGCCACCGTGATGGTCATGCCACTCCTCACCGCGGAAGCGATCGCCGTCGGCATCACTGCCGCGTATCTCGTGGGAGTTTTTTTGCTGGGCATCGACTCCACGTATTTATGGCAAAACATGTACCGCTATACCGGTGCGGAAGACATGCTCATTGGCTTCATCAAGACCACGGTCTTCGGCGCGATCATCGCGGTGGTGGGTTGCTATAAAGGTTTGACCTGCCCGCAGGGTGCGGAAGGCGTCGGCCATGCGACCACCGAGTCCGTCGTTTACTCGTCGATCACCATTCTCATCACGAATTTCTTTTTGACTCTGCTGCTGACTCGACTACTGCAAGGCGAATGATCGAGGCGCGCAATTTGAAGAAAAGCTTTGGCGCGCACCGCGTGCTCGATGGCGTGAGCTTTTCCGTTGAAAAGGGCGAGTCGGTCGTCATCATCGGCGCGAGTGGCGGCGGGAAAAGCATCCTGCTCAAGCAATTGATCGGGCTGTTGCTGCCCGACGAGGGAGAAGTGCTGATCGATGGAGAATCATTGTCGGACAAGAACGAGCGCGAGTTGCTCAAGGTGCGGTCCCGATTCGGAATGCTTTTTCAAGGCGCGGCGTTGTTCGATTCCATGACGGTCGAGGAAAACGTCGGGTTCGTCCTGCGGCGCGAGGGAAAATTAAGCGAGGACGAAGTGAAGCAGCGCGTCGCGGAAGTCCTGGACATGGTCGATCTGAGCGGCAACCAGGAAAAAAAACCAGCCGAGCTTTCTGGTGGAATGCGCAAGCGCGTCGGCCTGGCTCGGGCCATCGTTTATCGCCCGGAAATTGTGTTGTATGATGAGCCGACAACCGGGCTCGATCCGATCGTCTCCGACAGCATTGATCAACTGATGCTTCGCGTCGTGGAACGTTTGAAGGTGACTTCGATTGTGGTCACGCATGACATGCGCAGCGCGCGGCGCGTCGCGCAACGGATCCTGATGTTGCACGAGGGAAAAATTTACACGAACGGAACGCCGGACGAGATTTTCCAGTCGCAAGACCCGATTGTCCACCGGTTCGTCAACGGAATATCCAAGGCGAAAGCGCACGGTTTTTAACTTATGGCCCAATCAAAAATCGAATGGAAAGTCGGCTTGTTCGTGGTGATCGGTCTGGTGCTGCTCGCGGCGCTGATGCTCAATTTCAGCAAGGGCATGGCGCTGTTCAAAAAAACCTACAAGCTCCAAATGGTCGCGGACAACGCCGGCGGCATCAAAGAAAAAGCCATGGTGCTGATGTCCGGGATCAAGGTCGGGAACGTCATTGACGCCAATCTTTCCACCAACGGAAAAGTCATCATCCGCTTGCAGATCGACAGCGCTTTCAAGATCGATCAGCGCGCCCGGTTTCTCGTCGACGCAATGGGTTTTCTCGGCGACCAATACGTGGCGATTGTTTCCACGAACAGCAGCGGCCCGTATCTGGCCGACAACGCTGTCGTCTATTGCGAGCCGCCGCTGAATCTGCAGGAAGCCATGCGCTCCACTGCGAGCTTGTTGCAACAGGCGCAGGCGACCATGCGAACGTTGGACGAGGCAGTGTCCAATGTGAATCGCTCCATTTTGAACCCGCAAACTTTGACCAGCTTCGCGCAATCCATCAGCAACATTCAGGCGATCTCCGGCAACGCCAACGCAACGCTTGCCCGGATCGATAAGGTGGTGGATGCCAACAGCCCGGCGCTCCACGCCTCGATCAGCAATCTTTTTGAATTTTCCGTCGAACTCAAAACCGTCCTGAAAACCAATCAAAACGACATCGCGGCCGCGGTAAAAAATCTGCGCACCGCTTCCGTCACTGTTAATGAATTGCTCGATGATGTAAAAGCCACCAATGGAACGGTTGGCCTGTTGTTGCGCGACGAACAAATGAAATCGCAACTGGTTTCGCTCGGCACGAACCTGACCGTCGTCGCGGAGAATTTCGGTGCCTTCAGCAGCAACTTGAACCGGCGTGGCATCTGGTCAATGCTTTGGAAACCGAAGACCAAAAAAGAATCTTCCGAGCAGGATCGTTGATTATGTCGTTCTGGTTTATACGCACTCTGTTTCTCATGCTCTGCACGACGGCGGGTTACGCCGTCAGCTACGCGCGACCGGAGTTGATTGAGGGCAAGTTTTACGGACTCGCGATTGGCTTCGGCCTCGGCGGGTTGCTCATCGCAATTGATGAAGCGTTGAAGGGTTTTTCGCTGCGCGCCTTTTCCGCGGCGACGTTCGGTTTGACGCTCGGATTCCTGATCGCGTGGATGATTGATCATTCGGAATTGTTTTCGTTCGCGCCGGAGAACACGCGCTGGCTGATTCGCCTGACGCTGTTTCTCGCCTTTGGCTACATCGGGATGATCCTTGCGATGCGGAGCAACAAGGAAGATTTCTCCCTGATCATTCCCTACGTGCGCTTCGCGTCGCAAAACAAGCCGGAGAATTTAATCCTGCTCGACACAAGCGTGATCATCGACGGACGGATCGCGGATTTGATCGAGGCAAAATTCGTCGAGGGCATGGTGGTGGTTCCGCGATTTGTTTTGCGCGAGTTGCAATACGTGGCCGATTCCAATGACCCGGTGCGCCGGGCGCGCGGCCGCCGGGGATTGGAGGTGCTTTCGCGCATTCAGAAAAGCACGAACATCGAGGTAAAAATTCACGAGGGCGATTTTCCGGAGGAGCGCGAAGTGGACGCAAAGCTCGTGAAGCTGGCGCGCGTGCTCAACGCCAAATTGTTCACCAACGATTTCAACCTCGGGAAAGTCGCGGAACTGCAGTCGGTGGTGTTCGTAAATCTGAACGACCTGGCGAACACATTGAAGCCCGTCATCCTCCCCGGCGAATCGCTCAGCCTGCGCATCGTGCGCGAGGGTAAAGACAAAGGTCAGGGCGTCGGTTACCTCAACGACGGAACCATGGTGGTGGTGAACCAGGCACAAAACATGATCGGCCAGCAAGTGCAGGTGCACGTGCAGAGTCTGCTGCAGACGGGCGCCGGCGTGATTGTCTTTGCCGATTTGAAAGCCCCTTTGGCCGTCACTATACAGTGAAATGAAACGCTCGCCCTCCCCCCAGCCCACTCCCTCAACGAGGGGGAGAAACAATGTGACCGTTGCCGGACAAATCTTTCGCGTTTGGAAAATCAGATTCAAGCAAGAGATTCCCGAACTTCCAAGCGATGCCGCCCGATATTCCCTCTCCTCAGGGGAGAGGGCCGGGGTGAGGTGGGCAACCTTCAACTGATGTTCCCTCGATTTTGAGGAGGGGGCTATTGGGGTGTAGAAAGAAAGCAATGGAAACGAAAAGCAAATCCTCACGTCGTTATGACGCGGAGTTTAAACAAAACGCCGTGGCGCTGGTCCAGT
>JBDSIW010000349.1:0-3846 GCA_039917795.1 Verrucomicrobiota bacterium
TGAGTGTCAGCGATGTGTTGAGCACGTTTGTCAGCTATGTCGTGATACGGTCCAGTGACGCGCCCTACCCTCGAAGGGCGATCTTTCAGCGTAAATGAAATTGCTTGATTGCCTCCTGTTTTCCTCCCTCGCTTCAAAAACCCCTTTGACCCGTGCGGCTCAGGCACCTAGTTTTCTGCCGTGGCCAAGGCGCTAGATATTTCCGCCGAAGAATCCGAGGAGTCGCGCTTGCGCTTTTCCCTGTTGCCTCGCACTTACCTCGCATTCGTCAGCCGCAAACTTTTCGCCTTCACCGACGCCCTCTACGGAATCAGTGCCTTCGCCTTGATCACGCTCGTGGTGATGGCGAAAAAAAATCGCCACGCCAATCGGGTGATTCATCCATTGATCCGCGGCCAGATCGAGCGCGCTGGCCTGCGATTGCTCCCCATGACCAGTTTTCTGGGAGTCGCGCTCGGCCTGGTCATCATTGGGCAAACTGTTTTTCTCCTGAACCGGATTGGGGTGGAGAATTTCACCGGGACGATCATGGTCACGGTGGTCGTGCGCGAACTCGGACCTCTGATCGCCGCGCTCATGGTGCTCGCGCGGGTGGGCACGGCAATTGTCATCGAGTTGGGGACATCGCGAGCGCTCGGGGAAGTCGAGGCGCTCGAAGCTTTGGGGATTGATCCGGTTCACTTTTTCGTGGTGCCGCGCGTCGTGGGTCTCGCCCTTTCGATTTTTGGGCTGACAGTTTATTTGATCATCATCGCATTGCTCAGCGGGTATCTGTTCGCTTTTCTCCAGGACGTTCCGCTTTACCCGTCCGACTATTTCAACCAGCTCGCCAACTCGCTCACCTGGCAGGATTTTATTTTGCTCGGGCTGAAAACCAGTTTGTTCGGCACCATCATTGCCGTAGTCACTTGCTATCAAGGCCTCGCGCAACCACTCCAGATCGAGGAGGTGGCCGCGGCCACCACCAGCGCGGTCGCGCGGAGCGTGGTCGCGTGCGTGTTGCTCGACGCGTTGTTTATCGTGATTTATCTCGTGATGTGACTGTGAAAAAAATCTCACCACCCCTCGACAACGCGCCGCTCATCGAAATGGTGGACGCGGCCATTGCGCCGGTCCGGCTGGAGGGCGTGGAAGTGGAAGGCGTCAATTGGCGTGTTATGGCGGGTGATTTTTGGGTCGTGGCGGGACTTTTCGGATCGGGCAAAAGCGATTTCCTGGCGACCGCCGGTGGATTGCAACGTCCCGCGCGCGGCTGCGTAAAACTGCTTGGGCACGAAACCTTCACCCTCGACGAAGAAAAACTCGTCGAGCATCGCCGCCGCATCGGGATGGTTTTCTCCTCGAGCGGGCGATTGTTCAATCGCCTGACCATCGCCGAGAATGTCGCCCTGCCCGTGCGCTATCACCACAACTGGACCGAGGCGGAAGCGGAGGAACCGGTCCGCGAGATACTGGAAGTCACCGGGCTGATTCCTTTTGCGCAGGAGATTCCCAGCGCGCTCAGCCCGAATTGGCAGCATCGCGCCGGGCTCGCGCGGGCGCTCGTGTTGAAGCCGGAAATCTTGTTGTTGGACAAACCGCTCACGGGCATGGATTTTCGCCACCAGCGATGGACGCTCGAATTCCTGGCAAAGTTGTCCGAGGGCGTCGTCGGTGGCCGGCCATTTACGATTGTGGCGACCGCTGATAACATCGAGCCGTGGAAAGATGTGGCCAAACAATTCGCGCTCTTGAAAAATAATCGCTGGCAGGAAATCGGCGGGCGCACGGAATTGGCGTCCAGCAGCGAGGCCTTGCTCCAGGAAGTCTGGACGGAAAATATTTGATCCCAAAAAGCAGTTGAAACCACAGATGAACACAGATGGACACGGACACGAAGGAGTGGCGATAAGGATGGCGATCGCCGGGAAGGCAAAAGACTTTTTCCGGAAAAGTCTGTGTTTATCTGTGTCGATCTGTGGTTTCCCTTTTTTTAATTCATTAAAACCTCCGGAAACAGCTTGATATGGGATTGCAGGATCTCACACCGCAGTTGCGAACGCGCTTGAGCCGGGTCGAGCGCGCCGTTGGCATTTTCGTGACTGCCGCGACGCTGATGTTGCTCGCGGGATTTGCGTATTACATTTATCACACCGCCGAACGGAAAGGCTGGTTCAAGACCAAGATCGAATACACCACAGGGCTGAACAACGCAGCTGGTTTGAAGGAAGGCGACCCCATCAAGTTAATGGGCTTCACGGTTGGAACCTTGACCCGTGTCGAGGCCAATCCGCCGGGGGAAGATTACGGCGTCACCGTGAATTTCCAAATCAAGGAGCCGTATTACGGTTACATCTGGCTCGATTCCAAAGTCCGCATCGCTCCCGCTGATTTTCTGGGCAACCGCAATTTGGAAATCGTCAAGGGCTACGACGGAGCCCCCACCGTTATTGGAAAAGATAAGAACGACCTTGGCGTGCTCGATGGCTTGGTCGTGAAAGGAAAGTCGGAGGAAATCAAAAAAAACTGGCCCGCGCTGGCCGCGACGATTCGTGGAGACAACCCCGGCTACACCCAGCATGCGGTGCAGGCGGAACTGGACAGCCAATTGAAGGTCGAGTTGAACAAATTGATCCGGGCGCAACCGAAGGTTTTTTACACAACTCCCGCCAACGCCAAACCCTATTGGATTGATCCGCTGGAATCACCCGCGTTGACCGAACGCCTCGAGACGCTGGTCAGCGGAGTGGAGAGCGCGTTGCCGAATATCCTGAACCTGACCAACCAGTTGGCGGCCGTTCTCGACAACACCGCCAAGGCGACGGAAAAACTCGATTCCCTTCTAGCCTCGGCGCGACCGCTGGTGACGAACCTCACGACCATCACGGAGAATATTCGCGACCCGAAAGGTTCGCTCGGCGATTGGCTCATCCCGACCAACCTAAACCAGCAACTGGTCCAAACCTTGAAAACTGCCGACACCACTCTGGCCAGCACCGACACCAACTTGACCTCCGTCGTCACGAATCTGAATCGCACGCTGGAAAATCTCGCGAACGTCACGAGCAATTTGAACAACCAGGTCCAGGCGAATTCCAACATTCTCAGCAATGTCTCGGAAGCGGTCGTTCATTCCGACGAACTAGTGCAAGGATTGAAACATCATTGGCTGCTGCGCTCCGCCTTTAAAACCAAGAAGCCCGATCCGAAGAAAAAGCCGCCGTCGCGAAAATAATCCGAGGGCAAGGGTGTCCGGGAACTCGCCTCCGCGATTGATCCTCACCGTGCCCTTGAGCGCTCGTTTAGAACCCGTCATTGCAACTCATCCACGTGCTGCGTGCCTCCGTTCAGCGTGCGCAGACAAAGACTCGGCCATTTCGCACCGGCAGAGGAGCGCTACCACCCGTTCATATTTTGCCAAATTGCAAATCGGTTGAGGCGAAAAGCTTGTTACCTCCATTGGACGCTACACTTCCCTTTACCTTCCACCTGGATGAGCCAAAAGTTCGTCAGCCTTGAATCACTGACGCTGATTTCGGAAGAGAACTGATATTCCAGCGTCTCTGGGTCCTTGACATGCTCCGGGCGAATAGGGCGCATTATGGTGTCAGCATGGGCAGACCTAACGGATTTCCCAGGCTTAATAGGCGTTCTATAATTAATCTCCGCATCCGCAGGGTCGGCAATTACTCTACGTTTAACGTCCCACTCTCCGTGTTTGGAGTCGAAAAAAGTGGCATCATCTAATATTGAGTCAACGTCGAAATGACTATATCGGATTGGACTCGCACTCAGATTAGTTATCTCTACCTTCATTTTTGTGGTTCCCTGAGCAGCATCATTCTGAATATGCAGGATTTTAATTTT
>JBDSIW010000350.1:0-9330 GCA_039917795.1 Verrucomicrobiota bacterium
CCGTTGAAAGATCTTACGCTCACTGCGGATTACCACGCGTTCTGGCTGGCAAACACCAGCGACTTATTTTATCAGGCTAGCGGTGCGTCGCGCAGCACGGGCGGTTACGGAATCAAGGCGAACGCGGGCAGTTACGTAGGTTCAGAAGTTGATTTAATTGCGAGTTACAACGTGTGCAAAGCAGCAAACATGCAGGCGGGTTACGGGCATTTCTTCGTTGGTGATTACATAAAAAATTCTTTATCGAAAACCAGCGGCGCAACCGATGCCGACTGGGTTTATCTGCAAATGACGGTGAATTTTTGAGAGCGAAATTTAAAATGAATCGGTTCTCCATTAACTGAAACCGTTATGGAATGTGCCTTTTGACCAGCCAGTTTATCTGGATCCTGACTGGCATCACGGAAGCGCGTTTAGATCAGAAATGTTTTTCAACGCGAATTAATCGATGCCCGCTGACGTTCGCAGTAGAGTTTAAGCAATTCCCATCGCGTCGATTGCAGTCTTTCGAGCATGACCTGTGAAACCCGCTTCAGTAATTCGCAACCGAAATCATGATCTTCTTCACACAACTTGCGTAAGACTTTTGCATCGAAAAAAGTCGTCGTCGTGCGTTTGAGCGCGCGCGCGTGGAAATGCCAGACGTGGGGCGGGAACAACCACGACCAACCGAGTGGCTCTCCGTCTTCTAAGACCGCAATTTGCACGAATCCTTCCCCGTTCATATCGGCTTCGAGCGCCACCGTTCCTTGTCCGATCAAGTAAAATGAATTTGCCGGACTGCCTTCCCGAAAAATCACGTCGCCACCCCCGAACTGAGCGTAGGCCGACGCCCCGTGAATAATGTCGATGTTCTTTTGGCTCATCCCGGCCAGGAACGGAGGATTTGATGTGAGCGAACCCAATTTATCCCCAGTTGTCTTTCAATTTCTCACGACCAACACCGGACAGGAAGCGTGGCGAACGACTTCCTCAGTGGTGCTGCCGAGCGTCATGCGCTCCCATCCAGTGTGGCCGTGCGTCGAAATTACAATCAGATCACACTCCAGTTCGGCAGCGGCCTCGTTGATTTCAACAGCCGGTCGGCCATGGCGGAGCCGGGTGTCAACGGAGATTTTTTTGGCAAGAAGCCTCTTGCTCATTGCGGCAAGCTTCTTTTGCCCAATCTCTTTTTGTTCCGCCGTAAGCGTTGCGTAATCCATCAGGTCATAATCGCCCACCGCGTAATGAATCGGAACCACATACAAGAGGCTAAGCTGCGCCCGATATTGTTTTGCGAGCGCAATTGCCGAATTGAGCGCCTGCTCCGCTGGTTTGGAAAAATCTGTCGGCATCAGAATTTTCTTCGGTTTCAAAATGGACCTTGCGTTGCGTCCGGTTTGCTTGCGAACAACGAGGACGGAGCAAGGCGCGTGACGGATCACACGCTCCGCCGTGCTGCCGAGAAAAAGATGTTTCAATCCGGTGAAACCGTGCGTGCCGATCACGATCAAATCGCACTGTAGTTTTCGCGCCGTTTCGCACACGACCTGATACGCGCAGCCAAGCCGGACTTCAGAAATGACCGGGACCAGTTCGTCTATTTTTTCATCGGCCAATTCAGCGAGCCGGGTTTTGGCTGCTTCCGTGGATTGGCTGTCCCAATTTGCAAAAGCGGGATTGAGACTTTTGAAAACCACCGGTGGCTCCAGGACGTGAAGCAGTCGGATTTCCGACCCATACTCCCTCGTTAACGTAATGGCATAATCAAACGCTCTGGCCGATGTTTCAGAAAAATCAATCGGGACGAGGATGGATTTAAAACCGGTCTGGCTTTTCTGTTTCGTCAGCCCGCGAGTTTGTTTGATGCGCCGAATGGGCTTTGTTCGGCCTCTGGATTCGGTATCCACTTTCATCCCTTTCCGTTCGCTTTGGTCCGCTCAAGTCATGGCTGCTTCGGCACAGGCGTCTCCAGCATTTTTTGGCGAGTAATCTGCAATCGTCCGACCAGAATCTGAGAAATTCTACGCATCAAATCATAACCAAACTCAGGATTTTCCTCCGCCGCGACCAGCAAATGCCCTCCATCGAGCACGACGCATTGGGTCGGCTCCGTCGCCCGCGCGGAAAAATGCCATGCGAATGGCGGGAAAAGCCACGACCACCCCAACACTTCGCCCGACGCAATCATTTGGATGACTTTTTCATGCTGCTTGCCTGCTTCCACAGCAACCCTGCCGCTTTGAACAAGATAAAACCGATTGGCCGGTTCGCCCTCGCGAAAAAGGAATTCTCCGGGTTGAAACGCTACTTCCTGCGCATTCTTTAGAAGATGTTCCAAATGCTCCGGAGGCACTGAATTGAAAAATGGATGGCTCTTAATGGTGGGTGCAAGTTTGCTCATAATTGGTCGCGGATTCAGGAACTGGACTTGCGAGCTTCCAACAATTGTTTGCGCGTCGCCTGCAGGCGGTTGATCACGATGCCCGCCATCCGTTTCATCAGTTCATAGCCGAGATCGTGATCCCCTTCGCATTGCTCACGCAACCGCGATCCGTAGAAAAAAATCGCCTTGGAAGGTTCGGTCGCGCGGGCATGGAAGTGCCAATAATAGGGCGGAAAAAGCCACGACCATCCGAGTACGTCGCCTGCTCCAAGAGTTTGAATCAATCCGGGTTTCCCGTCCTGGGCTGAAGTCTCCAACGCAACTTTGCCGGATTGAATCAGGTAAAAACGATTAGCCGGATCTCCCTCGTGAAATATTGTTTGGTTCGCCTCGAATTCCAGTGGCATCGCCGAGTCAATCAGCGTCTGGACATGTCGCGGGCTCAACCCTTTTAAAAAGGGATGCGTGCTGATAATCGTTTTCATTTTGCGCCTGCCTGTTGGATAAATATGGAACCGGAAGTTTCGTGCATGTTCGTTCTTTTTGGCGGCGAATCAAGCGCTGTTTCGAAGCGACTGCATTCAGGGGCGGAGTCGCGCTGCTGCCCG
The DNA here is from genome assembly GCA_039917795.1 of Verrucomicrobiota bacterium. Classification (GTDB taxonomy): domain Bacteria; phylum Verrucomicrobiota; class Verrucomicrobiia; order Limisphaerales; family CANJXF01; genus CANJXF01. The sequence goes on from JBDSIW010000350.1 coordinate 2,974, forward strand.
TCATAAAGCGCCATTTCTTTTTCGAGCACAGAAAGAATCATGAATCCTCCCAATAGAATCGCCCCGAGCGGAAGTCCGACGCCCCAGAAAGCGGTGTCGCTGGGATTGAACCCGGCAACGAAGGAAACGAGTGAAAGGGCAAGAAGTGGATGTTTAAGTTTCATAGTCTTAGTTTGTTTGGATTTGGTTATTCAATTGCGTGAGATCGATGATAAACGCGAGTGGCGCGAGAAAACGCTTTCGCTTGCGCGTAACTTGAAGACGCTAGGAAAAAACTCCAGACCAACTCGCTGCGCCTTCTGTTCGAGCAAAGCATGCAGAGAGGAAGGCTTTTTTTCCGTAATATCTGTTCTTCCGAGCAACGCCACCAACGCGCCCGTTTCTGTTCGTCTGGCGTCTAATCCGAGGTCGAGCGCGTTTTGAAGTTCGGCAGGCAAAGCCGCACTGTCGCGACCGACGACCAGAATCATGTCTGCGCTGGAGAGCCTTTCGATTCGAACCGCGCGGTCGTGCGCGTTTTGTGCGTACCGGGAAAACGTCTCGAGAGACGATCCCACCGCGATTCGTTCGGTCAAATGCTGGTAAAGGAGCACGGCCTCACTGCGGGCGGTGGCGTCCTCGCAAAGGATCAAGACCTGAAATTGCCCCTGAGCTTCCACCCCAGACTCACCGTTCCATTTTTCAAACGCAGTTTTCATGGACGGTGGAATTGGCGGGATGTTTAACGACAGAAATTGGAACGCGGCTTAGACTGGCGCGCGTGTTCCCTCCGAGAATGGCAACCGGCTTCCGGGCAGAGGTGGATCGATTTCGTTTTCATAACTCAGAAAAGTTTTTCTTTTCTGATGAAAACTTAGGCTAGTGCGCCTTGGGCTACTACACGCCGGTTGTCAAAGAGTGGACATTTCTTGTTCCCACGTCCGGCCTTGGAAATGCCAGCTACTTTTCTTCCGGCTTGCCAATGCCAATCGACTTCAAAAACGGATCAAGCGAACGCTCCCGGCCAAGAAATTTGCGGATGGAAACCTCTGCTTCCCGCGACCCGCCCACCGCGTAGATCTCATTGCGCAAGCGCAGGCCCGTTGCCTTGTCGAAATAACCATTCTTCGATTTTTCAAAAACCGTGGCCATGTCTGCGGCGATCGCATCAGCCCATGCGTAACCATAATATCCGGCATCGTATCCCATCAGGTGGCCGAAATATCCCACAAAGGCCGTATTTTCAATCGGTGGAAAAAACAAGTCCGCGATCACATCATTGGAAAGCTTCATCACATCTTCGTTCGCCTCGAAACCCGAGTGCAGTTTCAAATCCGTCAGTCCGAAGGAAAGCTGGCGGCGATAACGCGTCCCTTCCGTCGCGAGCTTGGCTTCCTTCAATTTAGCGAGAATGGATTGCGGAATCTTTTGCGACGGATCGCGATAATCGGCCGCGAAACTGTCCAGGACATTTTTATCCCAAACCCAATTCTCCAGCATTTGCGACGGGGCTTCGACGAAATCACGCGGCACACTGGTGCCGGCGAATCGACCCGAATGTGCGCGAGTCAGCACTGAGTGCATGACGTGCCCGAATTCATGAAACAACGTTTCCACCTCGGAATGCGCGAGCAGCGACGGCTTGTCTGCGCTCGGAGGAGGAAAATTGCAGACCAGCGAAACAGTGGGGCGCTGGTATTTTCCGTCGGGCAGGAGCTTTCCCTCGATGATGCCGAACTGTGCGAAGTGATTGTATTTGCCCTCGCGAGGAAACATATCCAGGTAAAACAAACCGAGAGGTTCACCGGTTTTGGAATCGGACACGGCAAACAATTTCAAATCCTCAGTCCATTTGTAAGGCGGCTCGATCTCCTGGAATTTCAGGCGAAAAATACTTTGGTAAATGTCAAACATGCCGTGCAAAACCCGGTCGTAAGAAAAATAAACCCGCAGTTTCTCGGCATCCACCGTGTACTTCTCCTTCTTGAGCTGGTTGGCAAAGTAACGCCAGTCCCAGAAATTGACCTTCGCGTTTGCGTCCCCGGTTTCCCGCGCTTTCAATTTCTGATACTCGGCAATCTCCGCATCGAATTTTGGTTGGAGACCCACCTTGAGCTTTTCCAGAAATTCCGTCGCGGTCCTGGCGTTCTTCGCCATCTTCGGCTCAATCTGGTAATCGGCCCACGAGTCGTACCCGAGCTTCTGCGCGATCTCGTAACGCAATTTTAAAATCTCCTTGAGCAGCGGAATATTCTTTTCCCGCGCCAGATTATCGTGTTCCGCCTGGAGTTTCCTGCGGGTCGCTTCAACTTTGCAATTCTCTAAAATCATCAAGTAATGAAACGTGATATTTGCCATCACCGAGTACTCGTCATTGCCTGTCTTAATTCCTTTCTGGGCCAGAAAATCCTCTGGCACACCCGCGAGCTCTGCTTTCGAAAATTTCACCGCCTTCTGTGCCTCGGTGACATTGGTTTCAAAATCGGTGGTCAATTTGGAGACCTCTTTGCGCAAGCGCTCCACCTCATTGCGCTTGTCCTTGGGCAATTCCAAACCGGCGCGGCGATAATCGCGCATCGTTTCGCTGAAAAGTTTTGCGTCCTCGCCCTTAAGTTCTGGTTTTTTTTCAGCGAACGCTTTCATCGCTGCATAAACATCCTCGCGATAGTCGAGGCCCACTGCCCAATCCTGGAAAACTTTAACTGCATCAGTTGCCGCTTCGCGAATTGCCGCGTTGGTGCTGGTTTCCTTGATCAAGGACAACCGGTTCGCGAACGTTCCGGCGCGATAAGCAAGGTTGTCCGACGCGAGGATCGTGTTGGCGAAGGAAACCTCGGACGGTTTTAGCGCGCCAATTTTGTCGAGAGCCGCGTTCGCCTCCTGGATGGTGTTGGTGAGTGAGAGTTGCAGCGCCTCTGGGGTGGTTTCAAAAACCGGGAGCGTGATCACGGAATTGAATCGGGCCGCTTGGGCTTGGAAGCCGGGCAAAGTCTTTGGCGTTTCTTTCATATTTGGCCGGGAGGTTTTGCAACCGGTAAACACGGCGAACGACGCGAAACCCGTGGCGATGGAAAGTGCGAATGGAAAAAATTTCATAAATATAGGCGGGATACGAAACCACCGGCGATTCCATTTCGCAACAGCAAATCAGATCGAACGTTATTCTGGCGTTGGTTTTTCCTGACGACTATGGTGCACGGGATTTGACATGGCAAACCTGCTCGAAATTAAAAATCTCCAGCTGGAATTCGGCGCCGGCGCGAGCGCAGTGCGAGTCGTGGACGGCGTTTCCCTCTCCATCAGCGCCGGTGAAACCGTTTGTCTGGTGGGCGAAAGCGGTTGTGGAAAAAGCGTGACGGCGCTTTCCATTGCCCGCCTCATTTCTACTCCACCGGCACACCACATCGGCGGCGAAATTCTACTGAATGGACGAGACGTGTTAAAGATGGTCAAGAAGGAATTGCGCAGCATACGCGGCGGGGTGGTCAGTTATATCTTCCAGGAACCGAGCGCCTCGTTAAACCCGGTGTTTCGCGTCGGGCGGCAAATCAAGGAGTCACTTAAATTACATCGCCCCGAAATTGCGACGGATACTGAGGTGATTCGTTTGCTGAAGCTTGTGGGAATTTCCGCGCCCGAATCGCGCATCCAGGATCATCCGTTCCAGATGTCGGGCGGCATGCAGCAGCGCGTCATGATCGCAATGGCGCTGGCGTCGCAACCGAAACTTCTAATCGCCGACGAACCGACCACCGCGCTTGATGTCACGATCCAGGCCCAGATTCTGGAACTGCTCAAAGAACTGAAAACTCGGCTTGGCATGAGCATCCTGCTCATCACGCACAACCTCGGAATCGTGGGCGACATCGCGGACAAAGTTGCGGTCATGTATGCGGGACAAATCGTCGAAGTCGCACCTGCCTTGGATCTGCTGAGAAAGCCGCTCCATCCTTACACCAAGGCGCTGATGAACTCGGTGCCGCAAATCAAAGGTCACCCGGAACGATTGCAGGCGATCGGAGGATCGGTCCCTACACCGGGAAATTATCTGTCAGGTTGCAGATTTTTTCCACGATGCCCAACCGCAAAACCGCCGTGTGACAAAACGATGCCCGACCTGATTGAAGTTGAGCCGAATCGTTGGGTGCGGAGTTTGTACGTGAAAGCGAAGCAATATTAATATGCAGAAATTGCTCAATTTAAAATTCAAACCTTGGTTCGACGCCCACAAATCGTGGCTGTGCTTTTTGATCAGTTTGGCTTTCAGTCTTGGAATTTATCATCCAGCCGATCTCTGGAAGCCACTTTTACCAACACCTGTTTTAGCCGGCGGGATTTTTTTTGGGATTAGAGCGATAATTCGCCGACAGAAAGTTTTTTTAGGATCTGTGTTTTTGATAGCAAATACTTTCCTGTTCATCTCTCTGATTCATGCCGCATTATTTTAGAAAACCGGTAACAAGAGATTAATGCCCTTACTCGAAGTCAAAAATCTCAAGGTCTATTTCCCGGTCAAACATGGATTGTTCAGCCGCGTAAATTCCCACGTCAAAGCGGTTGATGACGTGAGTTTCTCGATCGAAAGGGGCGAGACGCTCGGCCTCGTGGGCGAAAGCGGTTGCGGCAAAACCACGCTGGGCCGTGCCATCGTCAAGCTGGTTGAGCCGACTTCCGGCACTCTTCAGTTCGAGGGAAAGGATATTGGCGGGATAACGGGTGCGGATTTGCGTGCAGTTCGCCGCGGGTTGCAAATGATTTTCCAGGATCCGATTGGGTCGCTCAATCCGCGCATGACGGTCGAGCAAATTATCGGCGAAGCGCTCGACATTCATCGCCTCGCGCCCGACGCGGATTCGCGACGGAAGCGCGTTCGCGAACTGTTGCAGTCGGTCGGGCTCAACGAAACGCACGCGGAACGTTACCCGCATGAATTCAGCGGGGGACAACGCCAGCGCATCGGGATCGCCCGCGCACTGGCGGTTGAACCCAAACTCATTGTCTGCGATGAGCCGGTCAGCGCCCTAGATGTTTCGGTGCAGGCGCAAATCATTAACCTGCTCCAGGACTTACAGGCTCAGCACGGGATCGCATTTCTTTTCATCGCGCACGATCTCGCGGTGGTGAAACACATCAGCCACAGAGTAATGGTGATGTATTTGGGGAAAATCGTGGAACTCGGCAGTGCTGCATCCATCGTGGAAGAACCAAAACATCCTTACACACAGGCGTTGATTTCGGCCGTGCCGGTGGTCGATCCGGATTCAAAACTACAAAGGATCATTCTTCCCGGCGATGTCCCCTCCCCGATTCATCCTCCCAGTGGATGTCCATTCCATCCGCGTTGCTCGATCGCGCAGGAGATTTGCAAAATCGAGCTTCCAGCCTTGCGGGAAATCGCGCGAAATCATTGGGCGGCCTGTCATTTTGCAAAATGATCTGAATGCCACGGGAAAGGTCACGTCAAAGAAACCGTGGAAAACAGTAACCCGACCGCAAATAAGGACGTCTCTGGTTTCATGAAATTGCGCGCAAAAGCTTTTACGTTGATTGAACTTCTTGTCGTCATCGCCATTATTGCAATCCTGGCCGGAATGCTTTTACCCGCTCTGAGCCGCGCGAAAGAAGCCAGCCGCAGAATCGCGTGCGTCAATAATTTGAAACAACTTGGCCTCTCCGAACGGATGTATGCCGACGATAATGACGGGCGTTTCACTCCCAAGGACGGCGCAAACCGGTGGACCACCTTGCTCCAGCCCAGTTATCGCGACGTGAAGATTTTAAAATGCCCGAGCGAAATCACCAACACCCCGGCAACCTTCGGAAGCACCGTCTCGAGCAACGTGGCTCCCGCGGATTTTGCGCCGCGCACCTACATCATCAATGGCTGGAATGATTTTTATGAAGGCACCGCCAGCAATCCCGGGATGAAAGAAAGTGCGATCAAGGAACCAACCGACACCATTCTCTTCGGAGAAAAAGACGCATCGTCCGGGCATTATTACATGGATTATTACGCCTTCGATGATGAGCGCCAGTTGGATGAGCAGAAGCACAGCTCTGGAAAGCGACTGAACAGTGGAGGATCAGATTACGCATTTGTGGATGGCAGTGTGCGGTTCTTGAAGTGGGGGAAGTCATTCAGCCCGATAAATCTTTGGGCGACGACTTCCTGGCGCACGAATAGCGCGCTTTGACCCGGTTCGCCGAAATTTTGAAAGACTGAGATTTTTTTCGGTTTAATAGATAGATCGCAGCAATCGAAATGAATTCTGGTTTTTGATCGTTGGCTGGGCCGCCCGACTCTCAACGAACTTTGAAACTGGTCTTGCCCTTCAGCTTTCCTGCCTCCACCAGCAAAATATAAGAAGTATTCGGCTC
>JBDSIW010000351.1:0-4981 GCA_039917795.1 Verrucomicrobiota bacterium
CGGACTCCACGCCATCCGGCCTTTCGTCTTTTCGACCGGTGCGATCGCGGCTTTCATTTCACCGCTCATCTTCGGAGCGATGGCGGACCGCCATGCGTCGCCGGTGATTGTCCTGCGTGGATTGGCCCTTGCCACGGCGTTCAGCATGGCGATCGCCACCACAGGGATCAAACTTCACTTCAATCCATGGCTGGTGCTCGCGCTCATCCAATTTCAAGCGCTCTGCTCTTCGCCGCTTTGGAGTATCTCGTCGTCGATTGTGTTTGCGCGACTTGCTGATGCCGGAAAGGAGTTCGGCCCGATCCGCGCGATGGCGACGCTCGGCTGGATGGCGGGGTGCTGGACGATCAGCCTGTTAAACGCCGACGCCTCTACCATGGCGGGCTTCAGCGCGGCGGCGATGTGGATGATCGTCTGCGTCTTCACCTATTTCCTGCCGCGAATGGAGACGCCGAAGTCCATTGCCCGGCTGACGTGGACCGAACGTTTCGGGCTCGACGCGCTGACGCTCTTGAAGAATCGCGACCATCGCGTCGTATTCATCACCACCGTGTTGTTCTGCATTCCGCTGGCGGCATTTTATCCCTACGCACCGCCTCACTTGCGCGCATTGGGACTCCAGCACACCGCCGCGTGGATGTCGCTGGGGCAAGTCACCGAAATCATCGCGATGTTCAGCCTGGGCGCGATGCTTTTGAAATGGCGGTTGAAATGGATTTTTGCCTGCGGCCTCGCCTTTGGAGTCGTGCGATTCGCTTTCAGCGCACTCGATACCAAAGGATGTTTGTTGCTCGGCGTGACCTTACATGGCGCATCCTTCGCACTGGTCTTAATCACCGCTCAGATTTATTTGGATCAGCGCGTGGACACCGCGTGGCGTTCTCGCGCCCAGGCGCTGCTCTCGCTCATGAATGGCGGGATTGGGAACCTGCTCGGCTATTTGGGGACGGGTTGGTGGTTTGGTTTTTGCACACGTCCACTCGGCACGCGATGGCCTCTCTTTTGGGGCGGTCTCGCGGCCACTGTGGGATTGGTGCTTGTTTATTTTCTGGCGGCCTATCGCGGGAAAACAGCGCGGGTCAGGGACAAAATTTAGCTTTGATAGTAGACAAGCGTCGGGCCGCTCGACAGAATCGCCATCCCTTCGGAGAAACGAATCATGCCGGAGGTGAAACAATCATCGAAAGAAAGTTAATCATCATGGGCGACAAATCACCTAAATCGAACCAGAAGAAAACCTCCCAGAAACAATCGATGGCCAGTAGCGCTGACCAGAAAAAAAAGCAGGCTATCGCCGCAAAATCGGCCTCCGCAAAAAAACGCTAAGTCTTCCGGCACGAACTGTCTCTCCTGAAGAAGTCCGGGGAGACAATTCCGTCTCCTGCGTCTCACGCAACTCCGCCCGCCTTCGCTCGTTCGCTGTGCGTAATTTCTCTTGCTGAAGTTCCGTTGCCTGCCTGATCGCCTCCCCGTGCTTGAACGGTTCGACAGCAAGGGTTCCACCCGATAGACAGGGAACCGGCCAATTCATAACGTCGTTCCACAAGGCAAAATGCTTTGGAGAAAATAAAATTATGAACGCACTCTTATCACCAGTTCTCGGAAACATCTATTGGATCGGCGGCGGATCGGTCACGCTAATCGTCATCATCGTCCTCGTCGTTCTGATGGTGCGCAAGTAATCGGGCGCCTCATTTCGATTTGGGAAGCTCGGCTCTTCCTTTTATGAAAAAATTATTTACATCGGAGGCGATTTCCGTGGGAGGACGGTCGGGCAGTATTTCAAATCCGGATGGATTGCTGAACGTGGCGCTTGGAAATCCCCTTGAAAAAGGAATGGAAAAGCGCGGGCCAAATCCAGAATTGCTTTTTGCTGGTGCCTACTCCGCCTGTTATCACGCGGCGTTAGTCAACGCCGCGAAAAAATTGGACACTCCTTTGAAAGATTCCAAAGTGCGCGCTTTGGTGAGCTTGATGGAAGACGACCAGGGCGGCTTCCATCTCGGTGTGGAACTTCACGGTCACCTGCCAGGCGTTGAACCCGCACAAGCCAAACGCATCATGGAAGAAGCGCACAAGACGTGCCCCTATTCCAGAGCGTTGCGCGGCGACGCTCCCGTCACCTTGGTGGTGGATTGATCGAGGGTTGCACTCCGTATTTCTTCCGGGCTGGCAATCCTTCGATGACCTGTGCGAACGTTGCGGCATGAGATTTCTCATCTTCGTTTCAGCTTTGGCGATTGCCATCGTCAGTTGTTCCCGGGTTGAAAAACGACAGGCTAATCCGCCCGCACTCCAATTCCGACCCGGCACTTTCTTCGTCGCAACGAATGGAAATGATCAATGGTCTGGAGCGCTCGCAGGGCCAGAACCAAAACGCAATGATGGACCCTATCGCACTGTGGCCCGCGCTCTCCGTGCCGTCGGCGAACTGAAGCAAAAACAAGGTGGCGACTGGAAACAGCCAGTTACAATTTTTGTTCGAGGCGGCCCCCACTGGTTGGATAAGCCGTTGCAGATTTCTCACGAACTTTCCGGCACTCGCGAAGCTCCGCTGCTGATTTCTGCTTATTCCAACGAGCATCCGGTGCTTAGCGCCGGACAGCCCATCTCTGACTGGAAGCGTGTGGCCATCGATGGCCGAAAACTCTGGAGCGTTGCGGTTACGAATCCAGGCGATTTCAAATCATCCTTCCACCAGCTTTGGGTCGATGGGCAGCGCCGCATCCGGGCGCGCCACCCAAACACTGGTTACTTCCAAGTGGCTGCATTGCCTGACGCAACGCCGAATTGGGAAAAAGGTCACACCCGATTTCAATTTAGCGGCGAGGATTTGAAAGCCTGGCCATCGGCGCACCAAGGAGACATCGTGGCGATGACCCGCTGGGTGGAGTCGCGATTGCCCATTACCAATATTGACGAGAAGGAAAAGATCTTTGCTTCCAGCAAACGCAGTGTCTTCCAGCTACAGCCAGGAGATTTGTATTATGTTGAGGGAGTTTTCGAAGTCCTTGATCAACCCGGCGAATGGTTTTTCGATCGCGAACAGGGCCTGATCTATTACCAGCCGATGCCAGGTGAAATCCTGTCCGGCTTCAACGCGGTCATCCCAAGACTTGCGGATTGCCTGCACCTGGACGGGCAGCCCGAGTTGGGACAATTCGTTGAACACGTTGAGTTTCGCGGGCTGGCGTTTTCCCACAATGAATGGTTTTTCCCGGCCAAATCCGGCAGCACGAAAGTCCCGGGTTCAACTGCGGCCGAACCGGAAGTTTTAGGTTTTCCGCAGGCTGCCTTTGGTGTTCCGGGAGCAGTGAACGCGGAAGGCGCAAGGAATTGTTCCTTTGAAAATTGCCAGTTCGTAAACCTCGGCAGTTACGGTTTACAACTCGGTCGCGGTTGTCAGAGCAATGTGGTTTCAGCGTGCAAATTTTTCGACCTCGCGGCGGGCGGAATTCGGATCGGCGAGACGATCATTCGCACGAACGCCGCCGAGCTGACGCACGGCAATCAGGTTGTCGATTGCGACCTTCACGATGGCGGGAAGATGTTTCAAAGCGGAGAAGGAATCTGGATTGGCCAATCGTTTGGCAATCAGATCGCGCATAATTCGATCTTCGATTTTTTCTACACCGGGATTTCCATCGGCTGGACGTGGGGCTACGGGCCCTCATTAGCCTCCAACAACGTCGTCGAGTTCAATCACGTTCATCATATTGGCAGGAAGGCGAACGGCGACGGGCCGGTTCTGAGCGACATGGGAGGTATTTACACGCTCGGCGGCGAACAGGGAACGGTCATTCGAAACAACCTTTGGCACCATATCGCGGCGCTCCGTTATGGAGGGTGGGCCATTTATTTCGATGAAGGGAGCACTGGCATTGTGGCGGAGAACAACATCGCGTTCCGCACGACGCACGGCGGATTTCATCAGCACTACGGCAAGGACAACATCGTTCGGAACAATATCTTCGCCTTGGCGCGCGATCATCAATTGCAGCGCACCCGTGCCGAGGAACACACCTCGTTTACATTCGAGCGGAACCTCGTTTATTTCGACCACGGAAAATTGCTGGAAGGCGATTGGACCGGGGGAAAATTCAACCAGGACGGCAATGTCTATTTTGATTCCAGAACGAACGGCGTCGAGAATTTAAATTTTCCCGGAGGCTGGGAAAAATGGCGCGCTGGCGGCTATGACGAACATTCGTTGATCGCCGACCCGCGCTTTGCGAGTACGAACCTGGCAGAAGGACGGCTGGAAGCGGATTCGCCCGCACTGAAACTCGGATTCAAGCCGATCGATTTGAAAGACGTCGGGCCGCGACCAAACAAGCTTTAAGCTCAGAACTTAAGGCTGGAATTTCTCGGAAACTGAAGTCTGTTTTGCTTTCGCCGCAGATTCCTCGCGCTTCCTTACTCACCCGAAACTTTTTTCCAAAAGTTTTGAAACAAATGCCGCGCTTGCTGGGTTGTAATCTCAAATATGAAGCAGTTTTCAGAAAACCGGGCGGTGAATGCCGCTTTCAAAATCAGGCAGCCATTGCCGTTGGCCCGCGTCGCAGCGCTGTTGAACCCGTCGCAACAGGTGGGCGCTTCGGCCCGGTCGGCGCCAAACCGGCGATATCACCCGTCGAATTTATTCATGGAGATACAGAACCTCAGCCCAATTCATGATGCAACCATTTTGCGTTCAATCGCGCTTCGGTCCTAAGATGACCTCCGGGCCGTTATGGCCTGACAATGACCGACGCGCAACAGTTCGAGATGTTCATGCGGAATTACCAGAACATGGTATTTAGCACGGCCATTCGTTTGGTCGGCAATCATGCCGAGGCGGAAGACGTCGCGCAGGAGGTGTTCCTGAAAGCGTTCGAGCGCTGGGATCAATTGCGGGACAGCCCGACGTTGGGTGGCTGGCTAAAAACTGTGGCAACCAACTTGAGCTTGAATCACCTGACCCGCTACCGCTCGCGCTGGA
>JBDSIW010000352.1:0-13808 GCA_039917795.1 Verrucomicrobiota bacterium
GCGAACGACGCGTAGGGCATGGACCGTTTCCAATACGTGTAAATCCCTCGCCGATAATTTTCGTCACCCTTGCTTTGCGCGTAACTCTGGCTGCTGAAACCGCCGCCAAACGCGATCTGCTCCCACAATCCGGCTGGCTGGTATGGCGAAACACTCGGGCCACCCATCTTCTTGTTCAGCAGCCCGCTCACTGCCAACGCATTATCGCGCACCGTCTCGGCCTCGAAGCGAAACCTCGGCCCACGCGCGAGCAATCGGTTGTCGGGATCGCGCTCCAAAGTTTTTCTCTCAAGCGCGCTGTCCTGACGGTAGGTGGCCGACATCACGATCAACTTTTGCATCGCCTTGATATCCCAATTGAGGCGCACGAATTCGGTGGCGAGCCAATCCAACAGTTCAAGGTGACTGGGCCATTCGCCTTGCGAACCAAAGTCGTCCGCCGTCCGGACGATGCCGGTCCCGAAATACTGTTGCCAAAAACGGTTCACCGTCACGCGGCTCACGAGCGGATTTTGTGGATCCACCAGCCACTTCGCCAGCGCGAGGCGGTTGGCTGGAACGCCAGTGGGCAAGGTCGGGAAAATCTTTGGCACGCCGGGCGTGACCTTTTCCCCTTTGTTTCGAAAATCCCCACGGACCAGAAGATGCGTTTCACGCGGCGACTCCATTTCCGCCATGACCATCGACTCGGGAATGGAATCATCCAGTTGCTTTTTCGCCGCGCGTTTGGACTCCAGATCTTTGCTCGCGATCTTAAAGGCGGGCATAAATTGTTCCCGATAATATTTTCGCAAGATAGCTTGTTGCGCGACGGCTCGCTGACTTGAATCGGTCAAGAGAACTCGGCGGACTTCCGAGGGCAGCGCGGCGAACTCGGTCAGAGAACTCGAAGTGGTCACTGAAATTTTGAAATGGCCAAAAGCGTGGCGGGCGAACTTCGACTGGAACTTCATCCGAACTTTGATTTCCGTTGCTTCATCGAAACCCAAGGGTTGTTGCGCGACAAAAAAAGCCTGTCGGTTTTTCCCGGCCTTCAGGTCTTCGCCGAGAATGGCCCAACCTGTGTCGTCCTTGCCGTCGAGCGCGAGGCCGATATCGAAATCCTTCTGGCTAAAGTCCGCCGCTGCCGCCGCGAAGGTTACCGGGAACTGCTTCACCGCGTCCCGCAATACCTTGAAATAGAAACCGGAACCGGCCCCTCCGTTGTTTATTTTTAAGAGCAGTTTGTTTTCACCCGCACTTAATCGGAGAAAAATCTTTTCCTGATCCGGAGCCGCCGCGCGCCCAATGTCCCTGGCGAAGAGCTTCTGCCCGTTGAGCCAAAGCTGAATCCCATCATCGCTGCCCAAGGAAAGTTCGATGTAGCGCGAAGTTTTAGCCGTCACCACTCGATACAGGTAAGTCGCGGAATTCTCGACGGCAGTGATTTCCTGAACCGCCCCATCCAGCCAATTGGTTTTCTCGGCCCAACTCAATTTGTCGCCGTCGAATTTATTGGTGAGATTGATTTCGTTTTCGGGCAGAAACGATTTCGAGAAAGCTTCCTGCGGGGAACCGGCTTTAAACGGCCCAACCGCAAACCAATTCCCGAATTCCAATGGAGCGGGTTTGTCATTTTCGCCTCCGAGGCTTCGCGCTTCCGCCTCGAAGGCGGTCAAAACAAAGTTGCCGTTCGTCGAGCGGCCCGGACCGTTTTCCAACGCGGTGCCATTGGTGAACACATCAAGGCGCAAGCCGGTAATCTGTTTTTGCGCGGTTTTGAAAGTGACTTCGTAGATTTCCTTTTCGGCGTTGGTGCCGGCGGCCAGCACCGACAGATCATCCAGCCGCGTTAGCGTCGCTCCACTGCTCGCTGTGAACGTCTCGGGCAGCAGCGCCGTCCAGTTCTCCATCGCGTTCACGCTTGTCCGCTTTTCCCATCCAGCTTGCGCGGAATCGGACTCAGGATTCGCGGTTTCCAGCAACCGCTTGATCTCGGTTTCGAGTGCCGCGGTCTCGTGGTTCAACTTCACCGACGCAGCCTGTTGTTCCGGCGACGGAATGGAAAGCCGCGGTGCGGGCGATTCCTTTTGTCCATCGAGACCCTTTTCCGCCACGGTGTTGAAGAAGGCGTAGAACTGGTAGAATTCCCTCTGCGAAATGGGATCGTATTTGTGGTCGTGACATTCCGCGCAGGCAAAGGTGGTTCCCAAGAAAGTTTTCGAGGTGGTATCGACGCGGCCGATGACATATTTGCTGGCGTATTCGTCGGGATCCGCGCCGCCCTCAAAATTCACCATCTCATTGCGATTGAATCCGGTGGCAATTTTCTGATCGACCGTGGGGTTGGGCAACAAGTCGCCCGCGAGTTGTTCGATCGTGAATTCGTCGAACGGCATGTTCTGGTTAAACGCGTTGATGACCCACTCGCGCCATTTCCAAATCTCGCGGTTGTTGTCGATGTGGTAGCCGTTAGTGTCGGCAAACCGCGCCACATCCAGCCAAAAGAGCGCCATGCGTTCGCCGAAAGCGGCCGAGGCGAGCAGGCGATCCAGGACTTTCTCATAGGCATGAACCGATTTGTCGGCGAGAAAAGCGTCCACCTCCGCAATCGTGGGCGGCAGGCCGGTTAAATCCAAAGTCACGCGGCGAATCAATCGGGTTTTGTCTGCTTCGCGCGAAGGTTTGAGGCCTTCTTTTTCCAGCCGGGCCAGAATGAAATGGTCAATGGCATTGCGCGGCCAAGTTTTATTTTTCACCTTCGGGATTTCCGGGCGCTCGGGAGCGATGTAGGCCCAGTGGCCTTTCCAAGGCGCGCCCTGCCGGACCCACTGCGACAAAAGTTCGACCTGGGATTTGTTCAACTGCTTGCGAAAATCCGGCGGTGGCATCCGATCGTCCGGGTCATTGGTCGTGATTCGCCGAACCAATTCGCTTTTGGACAAATCACCAGGAACGATCGCCGTTTTCCCCGAATCCAATAACTTGAACGGCTCCTCGCTGCGGTCAAGGCGCAGTCCGGCTTTGCGCTTGTTGTGGTCGGGACCATGGCAGGCGTAGCAATTCTCGGAAAAAATCGGGCGGATATCGCGGTTGAAATCGATTTTGCGTTCCGCGCCGGATACCGAAAGCGCCACTAGCAAACCCGCAGCGGCCCATCGAAATTCGCGATACAGCGGAGAAAAAGACGGCGATGTGGTTCGGCTTTTCATCAGGTTTTCTTCCAAGGACCCGGCAACTCTAAACTATGCGAGTCGCTGCGCACTTCAATATTTTTGCCGAGGCGGCGGTTTGAAAATTTGTAGAGGGAAGTCCAACGCAACGCCAGCATCCCTGCCGGCACGACCCCCAGTGCCAATGAATTGACGCCGAGCGGCTCGGATTCAGCCGCTGAGAATTCTTCCTTCGCGCGATTTCCAAGTTCTGGCAGACTGCGGGCATGGGCGTGACGCCGCAGCAATTTGAGCAGATGAAAAACCGCGTGGGCGGCAAAGCGCGTCATCTAAAAACGCCTTCGTCCATGGTCGCGGCGAGTTTCCAACCGGCTCGCGCGCATGAGATCGTCATCGGCATTGATCCGTCGTTGCGCGGCACCGGCTACGGGGTGATCCGCCTCGCCAAGCCATTCCCGGAAACGCTGGCGCATGGAACTATTATCTGTCCCGCAACGTGGGAACATTCGCGCTGCCTCGTCAGGATTGTCGCCACCTTGCGGGAAGTTTTGAAAAAACATCCGGCGACGGTTTGCGCGATCGAAGGACTTTTTTTCGCCCAGAATTTGCAGACAGCTTTGACGATGGGCGAGGCGCGCGGCGCGGCCCTGGTCGCGGTGGGGGAAGCCGGCCTGGAAATATTTGAAATCTCCCCGCGCAAAGTCAAACAAGCCATCGTGGGCTACGGGGCGGCGCAGAAAATTGCCGTGGCGAAAATGGTGCAACGCATGTTGCGCTTGCCGGAATTGCCTGCGCCCGACGCGGCGGATGCGCTGGCTTTGGCTTTGGCTCACGGGCAAAACAGCAGCCGTTTTAATTTGAGCGCCGCGAAACGAATTTGATTTGAAATGCCCATCCGAGTCCGTTTTGGTCGTCGCGGCGTGAAGGAAAATTAAGCTGGGACAGAAAATCCTCCGGGTAAAATTGCCCCGCTGCCATGTAATGCTCAGCGCTGATCTGGAGCGCGCAAATCGTCAGGCTTTCTTTTTGAAAAGCACCGACGTGTTCGCAAGGTCCATTGCAACCAGGTCCAGGACGCTGTCGGGATTGCGCAGGCGCGCCCTCTCCAATTGTTGCGCAATTTGTTTATTAGCCACAGTGGCAAAATATTTTACCGCGCCGACGCTTTGGACCGCCTTGAAAATCACGATCAACAACAGGTTGGCGCCCACGTTGCCCACGAGCAGACTCTGGTGGTCGCCCTGTTGGTAAATACTGTTGAAATTGGATTCGCCAACCAGGCCGGCAATCGCCTCGGTGGCTGCAAACGACCCGGCAGCCAGCGCCGCCATGGTGGTGGTGTCCAGTCCGTCGGTCACGCCGCGTTCGCAGATAAGCGGCCCGCCCTTATCAATAAGCAACGCAGCCGTTGCCTCGCTTTGGCGCAGCAGTTCGTCGAGAGCACTCTCCAGGCATTGGATGTCCTCCTCGAACAATGGGGGGAGGCTTAACATATCAAGCCACCTTGCGCGTTCCTTCGCTGATGAATTTGTTGAGCAACATGCGCGTGATCATATTCAGCGTGTCAAACACGCCATCACAACGGGTTGCCGAGGCCGCGAACGAGGGAACCTGAATGTCGCGGTTGTTCAAAAGAAAATCCATGTATTCAACCGGGGCGACGTTCGGCAGGTCGCGCTTGTTGTACTGAAGCACGTAAGGAATGTCGCCGAGATTCAGCTTCAGCGCCTTCATATTCTCCTCGAGGTTCGACAGGCTTTCGACGTTGTCAGCCATTTTGTCGTACTGCGAGTCGGCCACGAAGACGATCCCATCCACGCCGCGCAAAACCAGTTGCCGCGTCGTGTTGTAAATCACTTGTCCCGGCACGGTGTAGAGCTGGAACTTGGTTTTGAATCCCTTGATCGACATGGCCTCGATGGGCAGGAAATCGAAAAAGAGCGTTCGATCGGAACTCGTCGCGAGCGAAATGAGTTTTCCTTTTTCCTGAACATTTTGCACGTTGCCGTGGACCTGTTCCAGGTTTGTCGTCTTGCCGCCCTTTCCAGGTCCGTAATAAACGATTTTGACCTGAAGTTCCTTGGTTGCTTGATTGATTATTGCCATAGTTATTCTGTTATTGAATTTTTACCGCCAACTGCACCGCGAGAGCATTTAGTTTATCGAGCGAAAACGTTTTTCCGGGATCGCTGATCGCCACGAGATACATCCCGCCGCTCTTGACGATTTGCCAGGAGCTGTTTTCGACGTTTAGGATCAAGCTGGTCAAACTGCCGAGTTGAAGTTCTTTCGTGTATTGGTTCATCCGCCCGAAAATCTGCGGCAGAAAAGCGGCAACGGTGTCCGCCTTCAAACTTTCGTGCAACTGCGCGGCGACGAGCAATCCATCCTGCATGGCAATGAAAGCTCCGGTGATCCCCGGCTGTGCGACCAAGAATTTAATGATTTGATTGGGCGACCCTTCGCGCGGCAACGCCACTTCGGGAATTTCTTCCACCGCCATTTTCAACTCGATAGGAGCGGGTTCAACAACCGGAACCGGTTCGACTACCAGAGGTGGTTCAACAACCAGAGCTGGTTCGATTACCGGAACTGGTTCGATTACCGGAGCACGTAAAACCACGGGCGGCGGGACGGTGCCTTCCGGAGGTTTCGGCAGCGGCACAATGGTTTTTGAGAACAAGTCAGGCAGATCCGAAATGGAGACGACTTTCTGGCCTCTCGGCTGGCGGCGCTTTGCGACGAAGAGTGGCGCGATAATGTGCAGGGGCAGTTCCAGTTGAAGATTGGCGGTGGCCTCGGCGACCACAGGCCGCGGAAGAACCCCTTCGCAAATTTGTTTCCACGTAAAGACGATTTTTCCGCTGCGCAAACCGGGTTCAAGTTTCTCAATCGGAAAAAGAACGGTCGCTGCACCGAGGGATGAGGTCCGGATTTCCTGCCGGACGTTCTCGGGCCATGACTCAGAAAGCGCGAGGAGGCCCACTTCCAAGACGTCATTCATTTCAGCCGCTTCCGGAGCGGGCGGCATTACTTCAAGGTGAGGCTCTGCCGGGGGAACGCGCAGCGGGGCGGAAATCGCCGGTATCGTGATCGGGACTCCAGTCGCCTTGTCTGGCGCAAAGAGGGTGGAGGCTGCAATGGGTTTCGGCTTGAAGGTCGCGGTGGATGCTCCCTGGCCGCGCGGCCCAAAGACATTCGTCACTTCGTCGGGAATACAGACTTGCTTTTGATCTGTCCGGCGCGTCAGGAGGGTCAACGGGAGCCGCGCCAGGATTTCGTTTAGCGGCAACTCAATGAGCATTTGGTCGTGGCGGGGATTATCGAGGAACGCCCCCACCGGCGAAGCCCGGCGTAATTCTCCGAAAGAAATTTTTACGGCACCCTTCGGCAGTTCCTGAAGAATCTTGCTCGTGGGCAACGAAACAAAACCCGTGCCTTGAGTTTGGACAGCGGAAGCGAGCGAACTGGGCAACCGGCCCAGGATACTTTTCAACGAGAGAGAAACCATATCGCCGGATTTAACCGGCTCGGCCACCTGCACCATTGGGGCCAGCACCGCCGTGGGAGGGACAAAGGAGACGGGGGCCGCCGCATAGGGGGAAACCGATCCCGTCACCGTGTGGTTCTGGGCCGCTGGAATAGAAGTAGCTAAGACGGTGTCGATGTCTTTGCGAAACAATTTTTTAAACTTGGTAAACATGGTATTAACCTTCAATTGTGAGAAACGCTCAGCGGATTCTTCGTTGACATCGTTCTCATCATGGCTATCGGGTTCGCAATTTTTACGCCAAACTTTAGTGTCCTGATTAAAAACCTTATGTCCACACTCCGTAAAATCTTACTACTGGACGACGAGCAGGAGCTGCTCGATTTGTATCGCAATGTGCTGAGTGAATTGCCCAGCCGGCCCGAGGTGCACACCGCGATTTCCGGCGCACGCGCCATTGCGCTGCTCGAATCCGAACCGTTCACCATGCTGATCTCCGATTTGCGCATGCCAAAAATGGACGGCCTCCAGGTGCTCTCCATCGTGCGGAGAAAATTTCCCCAGCTCCGCATCGTCATCATGACGGCAGTAGTGGATGAGCAATATCGCTCGCGCGCCTACGCGATGGGGATTGATCTCTTCTGGGAAAAGCCATGCAACGCCGAGGAAATAACTCTTTTTCGCGATTGCATTGAATCACTAATGGGGCAACAAGAAGATGGCGGCTTTCGCGGGGTGCAAAGCAAAAGCCTGGTGGACATAATTCAATTGGAGTGTCTCTCGCACAGTTCGTCTGTATTGAAAATAACCAAGCCGGGCGAACAAGGGAATATTTGGGTGAACAACGGTAAAGTCATCGACGCGGCGACCTCGACTCTGGGCGGGGAAGACGCCTTCAAGGAAATTTTATCCTGGAAAACGGGCAACTTTGAAATTCTTCCCGGCGAACCCACGCACCCAGTTGTGATTGCCACCTCCTATCAGGGACTCCTCCTTGATTTCGCGCAGACCTGCGACGAAAACAAAGTTAACGAATCGTCTGCGCAGACTGCGGCGTGCGACACAAAATTTTTGAACCGCTCCCCGCTGGCCGCTTTGTCCAAGGTTGATGGCGTGGAATTTGTGCTCACCGTCCCTGCGGATGAAAAAAACCCGCCCCTTTCCTGGGGCCTGGAAAATTCCGGCCCGGTTGCCATCTGGACCCGCGAGACGCAAAAGCGCCTGCGCGATCTGGGCGAGCGGTTGCAGGCCGGCGACCTAAAACAGGTTGAAGGTCTGGGACTGCAACAGCACATTGGCATTGCGTCCCGGGGCGACACCGAACTTTGTGTGGGCTTCAGGCGCTCGTTGAGCGCTGATCAATTGTACGAAACGTTAAAAAACATCTCAATCAAATGGGCTTCCTAACTCGATTCTCTAAACCAAAGCCAAAACTGGAGCGGCTTCCTTCGGGCAGCTTCACCGTTGACGCACTCGGGCGCGTGCTGGCCTCAACCCTGCCGCATTCCTTTTCCAACACTTACATGGCGGACATGAGTTCCACCGTACTGAGCATATTTAAGGACGCGCGCGTGGCGGCCTTGCCGCTTTCCGAAATCATCGTTCGCTACGGTGGATTTAAAATCACCGCGCGCGAACTGCGCGGAGGAGCCATCATTTTTCTCAAACCCAAAGGTCTGCAACCCTACAAAGCTTAATTTTTTATGGCCAACAAGAACATCGATCAACTCATCATGCAGTTGGAAAATTATTTGGAGTGCCTCAAGCAGTTCAATTATTTCGTGAACCTCGCGCGGCAGAAAAAATTCAGCAGCGAAGACGAAACCCAGTTCCTGGAAATAAAAAGCGTCCTCGTGCAGGAGTTGGAATTGATTCTGTCGTCCGTGGAATGCTCTTCACCCACCAAGGAGGAAGTCCTGGCGCTGATCGCCAGCGCGCCTTCCATTCGTTACTTGAGCGAAATGGCGGATGGAGTTGTCCGCGGTCTCGAGAACCAATGGCACAAAATTTTTATCGGATGGGTTTCCATTTTGGGACAAATCAAGGTTCAGCAGCGCAAAGACGAGAAGAGTCGTTTCCCCAATTTTGGCAAAAAGAAATGAGGCGACTGAATTCTCTTTCGTCCTCCCCGAATCGTTCTTGTCATTACTTCCTTTTTAGCGTCTTTACCGGCCATGTCTGACTGGCTGGTTGCAATCATCCTTGGAATTATTGAAGGAATCACGGAGTTCCTGCCCATTTCCTCGACGGGACACCTTCTCCTCGCGGAACACTGGTTGCCCAGGCAAACCGAATTATTCAACGTCGTGATCCAGAGCGGCGCTGTGCTCGCGGCCGTTCCTCTTTTTCTTCCACGCTTCCACCAATTTATTTTCCGGCGGAGCGAACCTGAAACGCGGGATTACCTGCTGAAAATCTTTGCCGCATTTTTCATCACCGGCCTGGGCGGACTGGTGCTGGAAAAGAAACACGTCAAATTGCCCGAAACGGTTCAGCCGATCGCCATTGCCCTGTTGATCGGTGGAATATTATTCCTGCTGGTTGAGCGCTGCCTGCGGGGAAAAGAGCTCGGCAACAAAATTACCTGGACGATTGCGGTGGCGGTCGGGCTCGGCCAATTGATCGCGGCCATTTTTCCCGGAGCATCCCGCTCTGGGACCACTATTCTGATCGCGCTCGTGTTGGGATTGAATCGCCCCGCAGCGACAGAGTTTTCTTTCCTGGTTGGCATTCCCACCATGCTCGCGGCGGGAGGCTTGAAGATTTTCAAATCGATCCATCATCATTCCGCCTCGAGCCCATCGGAAAACTGGAACATGGTTATTCTGGCCACCCTCGTCGCTGCCATCGTTTCCTTTATCACGGTGAAATGGCTGCTGCGATTCGTGCAGAGCCATAACTTTGCCGGCTTCGGGTGGTATCGAATCGTGCTGGGCGCGGCGATTCTAATTTTGCTTCGCTGAGCGAGAAAATTATTTTTCGCCGCCGATATATTCGAGCCGGATAATTTTCGTGTCCTTGTTGTTCCCCCACGCGGTTCCCCACTCGATGATGTAAAGACAGCCGTCCGGACCAAGTTCCATATCCATGGGGCGTTTGAAATCCATCTCCGCGCAGAACGGTTCCATCTTGAGAATTTTTTCATCCTTATCCAAGTGCACGGCGATAATCCAGTTTCGCGACCATTCGTAAATAAAGAGCGTGTGATCAAAACTCTCCGGGAGCCTGTTGGACGATTTCAACTTTTTTGAAAAATAATAAACGGGCCCGGCCATCGCGGTGCGCCCACCCGTTTTTACGACGGGAAACTTGGTGGACGCGCCAGAGGGATAATAAATAAAAGCGGGCTGGGCCGGTGGGAGTTCGTGAATCCCGGTGTTGAACGGGGACGTGTTAACGGGCTTGGCCGGGTCGTACTTGAAGGTGTTGGTCTTGGCCACGAAGTCCCAGTGCCAATACGGTTTATTGTCACCCACGAAATAGGGCCAGCCGAAATTCCCCGCTGTGCGCGCCTGGTTGATTTCGTCGAATCCCGCCGGGCCGCGCACTTCATTGAAGCCGCCCGCGTCCGGTCCGACTTCACCCCAGTAAAGAAATCCGTTCTTTCGATCGAGTGAAATCCGGAACGGATTGCGATCTCCCATGACATAGATTTCCGGGCGGGTTCCCGCCGTCCCGGGTTTGAACAAATTCCCCTTGGGAATGGTGTAGGTGCCGTCGTTCTCCGGATGAATGCGCAGGATTTTTCCGCGAAGGTCATTGGCGTTCGCCGAAGATTTCTGCGCATCCCACGGACTGCGACCCGGTCGTTCGTCGATTGGCGCATAGCCGTCCGACTCGAACGGATTGGTGTTGTCGCCCGCGGAAACGTAAAGATTTCCCTTCGCGTCGAAGGAAACCGAACCGCCCGCGTGACAGCACTGTTCCCGTTGGGTGCCGACGTCCAGCAACGGTTTCTCTGAAGCCATATCAAGCGAGCCACCATTGAGTGTTAATCGTGAAAGCCGATTCGTTCCGGTCTTTTTCCCGTCGGCATCGGCGCCCGTTTCCGGCAGCGAATGGTAGAAATAAATCCAGCCGTTCTTGAGGAACTTTGGGTCGAGCGTCATGCCGAGCAATCCGTCTTCGAGTCCGGTGAACACCGAGATCTTTCCAATGACGGTGACGGCCTTTGTCTTCGGGCTCCACATTTTGACGGTGCCGCCCCGCTCGGCGTAAAACACCCGACCGTCGTCTGCCACGGCTAGTTCCATTGGGTCGGTCAGCGTGTCCTCAACCTGCCCATTGACGAGTTGGTCCTCGTCGAGGATCACCTTGCGAAAGAGAGAATTGGTTGCAGTGGCAGCAGGCGCAGCGTCCTCCGCGCGAACCCATTGATTTGTCAGGAGAGCGCAGCCGGCGAGAACAGCAAGGAGGTGTTTCATTTTTAGAGACATTTTGAAATTGGTTTCACGGAGCTTCCAAATTCAATTCAGGGAAGTCCAGCGCTTTCGCCGTTCGGCGCACCAAAAAAAAATACGGCGCCCGAATGGACGCCGTTTACAAAATCAGGGGAATACAGTTTACACAGTCACCGCTTCGCGCTTCTCGGATTTTGCCGCGATTTCCGGATGCTTCCTCAAATAATCTTCCAGTGCAGCTTTAAGGGCTTCTTCCGCGAGCACGGAGCAATGAATTTTCACCGGCGGCAAACCGCCCAGTGCATCCACCACTTCCTGGTTGGAAAAACTCATCGCCTCGTCAATCGAACGGCCCTTGATCAATTCCGTGGCCATGCTCGAGCTGGCAATCGCCGAACCGCATCCGAAAGTTTTGAAACGCGCGTCCTCAATCTTTCCGTCTTTGATCTTGAGGCTGATTTTCATGATGTCGCCGCACGCCGCCGCGCCGACTTCGCCAACACCGTCGGCGTCTTTCAAATCGCCCATGTTGCGAGGGTTCATGAAATGTTCCATCACGGTTTCGTTGTATAATGTGTATGTGTCGCTCATAAAGTCTTCCAGTTTACTGCTGCCAGGGAATCAACCTACTGCACTGGTCGGCAGAAGCAACACGGTTTTCCGCAATGATTCAACAAACGGAGGCCCGGCCCGATCGCCGTTGCCGCCACACTTCATAGAGAAACACCGCCCCCGCGCTGCTCACGTTCATCGAATCCACATTAAGCGGCATCGGAATCGCAGCCAGTTCATCGCAGGCGGCGAGAACTTCTTCGGAAATTCCATTCGCTTCATTCCCGAAAACGAGGCAGCAATCGCCCGACAAATCCAGTTCCGGCAAAGTTTTTTCGCCAGCGTTGGGATTCGCCCCGATGCAGCGAATCCGGCCCGCGCGCAATTCCTGAAATGTATCGACCAGATTCAATTCCTCTAAAACGGGAATTTTAAAAATACCACCCATGGAACTTCGGACGGCGCGGCGCAAAAAAGGGCTGCTGGAGGAGCGGCTGATGAAAAGTGCGTCCACCGAAAATGCAGCACAATTGCGAACGAGCGTTCCGAGATTCTCCGCGTTGCCCACGCCATCGGTCGCCACAAAAAGTTTTGGTCGCCGACTATCTTCGACCATCTCTTTTAGCGACGGGCCTTCCGGGATTTTCGCCACTGCCATCACGCCTTGGAACATGGTGAAGCCAGTCAGCGTTTCGAGGAGTGGTTTTTCCGCGACGTAAACAGGGATTTCTTCGGCGCGATTCTTTAAAAGGGATTCAAACACCTCAAGCCATTCGCGCGTGAGCAGGACCGAGACGATCACATAGGACGTCGCCAAAAGTCGCCGGAGGGTTTTTTCCCCTTCGGCGACAAAGATCCGCTTTTGATAATGATCCTCCTGCCGCCGCAAGGTGCGGTACGGCTGCAACTCCGGGAGTGCGAGGTCAGTGATAGGAATGTGCAGTATCATTCCACTGCACGTCTCCGTTATTTCTTTGGATTCAATTCGTTCGTCTGGCCGGGGCGAATGACTTCAATCTTGGCTCCCTTATCCAACTCCGCCTTGGACGGAACCTTGATGATTTCTCCACTGACCGCCTGGCTCGATTCCACGGGCGTCGGCGGAGCTTTGATCGCAACCAGTTCAATTTCGAAAATCAAGGTGGCGTTGGGCCCGATCACGGGAGGCGAACCGCGTTCTTTGTAAGCGAGGTTCGAAGGAATGTACAATTCCCATTTCGCCCCGGTCTTCATCAGTTGCAGCGCTTCCGTCCAGCCGGGGATGACGCCGGTCACCGGAAATTCCGCAGGCTGTCCGCGCTTGTAGGAACTGTCGAATTCCGTTCCGTTGATCAACCGGCCTTTGTATTGAGTGCTGACGGAATCGGAACTCTTCGGCATTGGGCCGGTCCCTTCGGTAATTACTTTATACTGCAAGCCGCTGGGCAAAGTTTTCACGCCGGCCTTTTTTCCGTTCTCCGCAAGGAAACCTTCCCCTTCCTTTTTATTTTTTTCACCTGCGACCTTGGCATCGGCTTCGCGCTTGGCGGCAGCCTCCTTATTCATGGCCATCATGATCTGCTGGGCTTCCTGCTCAGTGAATCTCGTCGTGCCGCCGGCGAGAATATCTTTGATTGCCTTCGAGATGGTGTCGGCATCGACTTCCGTGCCTTGCCGTTTGATCATATTGCCAAAATACATCCCGATCGCATAACTGATGCGGTCTTTGTCGAGCTTGACCTCCGGCGCGGCAGGCGCGGCAGCGGCAGCTGAAGTCGTTTGTGCGGAGGGCGCGGTCTGAACTTTTCGGACCTCAGGTTTTTTCTCCTGGGCTTGTGCATTTGCCGTGATCAACCCGGTGATCAACATTGCGCGTAATACTAATTTCATTCAATTTCCTTTGTTTGTAATCGGATCCGTGTGTGTCTTTTGCCCATCAGGGCAGGCGATGAATTACCACACGGTTTGGGGTGTGTCTAGAGTCGGGCTGGGCAAATCGCAGGGTTGAGGCTCTTTTATCTTTTCAACCGGTCGCGGGCAAACGCAAGCTTCGCACCAGGCCCGGAAAACGGCAGTCCGCGCAGATCGCGTTCGAATGTTCGCAAAAATCTCTCACAATTTGCAGCAGCCCTTGCTGCGCCGCGGCCGTCCGCATTCGTCGCGGAGCCCGACCGCCAAGCAAACGTTGCCGCGCCAGCCGCAATACCGAATTATCTCCGACCGCGGGCCACGCGA
>JBDSIW010000353.1:0-8842 GCA_039917795.1 Verrucomicrobiota bacterium
GCGTCCCCGTTTGCAGGACGGTTTCCGCTAACGAACCATCGACGTAAAACTTGAAATCTACATCAGTAATGACAACACCAAGATTATGCCAACCGGTCGTGCGGAGAAGTAACGGATTGGTGTTCAATTTAAAGTAGGACCCCGAGGCTCCACCGGTGTCCGTGGGAGTATATCCGAGAATCCTCGCCATATAAAAATTACCGCCATTGGCAGTCGATATCTGGTTATTGTTTAACCCCATCGAAACCAGCTGACCGTAGGAACCCGGAGCCGTGCCATCTTGCAAATTGGCAAACTGCCGATAGGGATTCAACGCGGCATCGGAATCATAAAAATCGAAGCTGAAGGTGATGGCATTGAGTTGGGAAGGATTGCCTGACTCCGTAAAGCTTCGCCCATTTCGCTGAGTGCCCGTTATGTCATAACTAATCGAATTCGGCAGGCTAACCGCGTTCGTGGTAACTAGGATGCCGCTACTGGCGGTTACCAAGGGCCACGCGGCCTGAAACGCGGCCTGATCGGCGTACCCATCAAAATTGTCCTGGACCAGAATGGCGGCCGACGAGTTCAGGCCGAATCCGATGCCTCCGAGGATCGAGGCAACAGCCGAAAGAATCATGCAAGATTTATTCATAGTGGGATTATTTTGAGCAAGTTATAGGATTTATTAAAGATGTTTGCCGAACCGGTCAACCAATTTATGGGATTTTTCGACGAATCAAAACTTTGCAACTTGACGGCTCCGAGATCGGTCGGCATCTTAACTTCTGACGGTAAAGTTTGTTTGCTGGGTTCGCCCAGCGCGCCAAGTCGGAGAAGAGCATTCTGCCGGCTTTTTTGTTCCCCACGTGGGGAAAATATAACGATATGAACGCTGATTTTTTAGCAGTACTCGATTTCTGGGAACGGGAAAAAGGAATAAGCCGCGAAATTTTAATTGGCGCGGTGGAAGAGGCGTTGCTGTCCGCAGCCAAAAAAGCCGTCGGCCCCGCGCGAGACCTTCGTTGCGCCATTGATCAAAAAAGTGGCGATATTCGCGCCTTTGCCAAATTACAGGTTTCCGAGAAAGTCGTCTCGAAACACGATCAGATTTCAGTATTTGACGCGCGCCGGGTCAAGCCGGACGCAAAACTGGGCGACGAAATCGAAGTTGAAGTGACACCGACGGGCTTTGGCCGGATCGCGGCCCAATACGCCAAGCAGTCATTGATGATGCATGTCCGCCGGGCGGAAAAGCAGTTGATCTTCACGGAATTTAAAGATCGGGTGGGCGATATTATCAGCGGTGTGGTTCGGCGTTTTGAACGGTCCGATGTAACGATTGACCTTGGAAAATACGAGGCGCTTTTGCCCAATCGCGAGCGGGTTCCCACCGAGGAATATCAAATCGGTGAACGGATCCGTTGCTTCGTCAAGGCGGTAGAGAATGGCCCGCACGGTCCGGAAATTATTTTGTCCCGCGCAGACCCGCAATTTGTGGTGAAGCTTTTCAAGCTGGAGGTTTCGGAAATCAGCGATGGCACGATCGAGATCAAGGGAATTGCGCGCGAACCGGGTTTTCGAACCAAGCTCGCCGTTTACACGCGGGATGAGAAAGTGGATCCGGTCGGTGCATGCGTGGGTCTTCGCGGCCAGCGCGTAAAGAATATCGTGCGCGAGTTGAACAACGAGAAGGTGGACATCATCAAGTGGGACAAGGATGCCAAAACGTTCATTGGCAATGCCCTTTCCCCGGCCAAACTCAAGGCGTTTGAAATGGATGAGACGCGTAAACGCGTGAAAATTCTTGTCGCCGAGGACCAATTGTCGCTTGCTATTGGCAAACGTGGACAGAACGCGAGGCTGACTTCCAAGCTGACCGGATGGCAAATTGATATTGAGCCGGAAGCCGTGGTCCATTTTGGTTTCGAGGAAAAAGTCGCGCAAGCGGTCCAGACAATTGCGGCGATTCCCGGGATCTCGAGGGAGCAGGCGGACAGCCTCGTGCATGCCGGCTTTTTGAGTCTGGAAGATTTATTGCAGGTGGAAGCATCGGATCTGGAGCAGATTGAGTCGTTGAAAGAAAGCGCGGCGGCCATCATTGAGGCGGCCAAGTCAGAATTGACGCGGCGGGAAGGCGGAGGCGAATCCAGCCAGGCGCCCGCTGCTTAGAAAATGAAATGCGCAATGTCACTGTGTTAACCACATGAAGGCCTTGTGGAATAGTTTGCGGAAAAAAAGTTATGCCCGTTCGTATTTACGAAATTTCAAAAAAGTTGGGAATCGAGAACAAGCAGGTTCTTGCGAAAGCCAAGGAGCTGGGAATTATCGCCGCCAAGGTCGCATCGAGTTCACTCGATAAAATCACCGCGCAATATCTCGAAGAACAGCTTGGTGGCGCCAAACCCGCAAAAACCTCCCCTGCTCCGGCCCACGCACCCGAACCTGATCCCGGTCCCATCAAGATAATTTCGCACCCCATCGAAGTGATCGCGCCCCCAGAACCAATCGAGGAGCCAAAGCCATTTACACCGGTTGAAACCCCGGAGCAAATAGTCGCAACAGACGTGGCAGCATTTGCCCCGGAGGCAGCTCCGGTGGAGATTGCTCCGCCTGCCGCAGTGCCGCCGCCTCCTCCTGTTCCGACCGGTCCGAAACTCGGGGAAAAAGTAGGTTTCATCCAGTTGCCCTCGAAACCTGCTCCGCGGGGAATCGACCGGGGCGTCGGACAAAAGCCGCCCGTTCCACAACCGCGATTCCAGCCAGGACAGAGGAATGATTTTTCACGGCGTGGAGACATTCGCTCCGTTCCAGGGGGCAGCGCTTCGCCCGGTTCTCCGCAAATGCCAGGGCGCCGGAGCGAACCGTCCAAGCCGGTCACACCCAAATTTGTCCCGCCGACTTCCGGCACTCTCATCACTCTCAAACCGCCGGTC
The DNA here is from genome assembly GCA_039917795.1 of Verrucomicrobiota bacterium. Lineage (GTDB taxonomy): Bacteria > Verrucomicrobiota > Verrucomicrobiia > Limisphaerales > CANJXF01 > CANJXF01. The sequence goes on from JBDSIW010000353.1 coordinate 2,916, forward strand.
ATCGTGCGAGAACTTGCTGAGCAACTCAACCGCAAGCCATTTCAATTGATCGCTGATTTGATGGGGCTCGGCGTATTTGCCACCGTCAATCAATCGATCGACGAGGAAGCCGCTCAAAAAATCTGCGCCAAATATGGTTTCCGTTTTGAAATCGAGAAACGTGAACGTGGCGGCGGTATTGGCCACGCCCCAGTTAAAAAAATTGAACTCGATGTCGATGACAAGCCGGAGGAAATGAAACCGCGCGCCCCGGTCGTCACGATCATGGGGCATGTTGATCACGGCAAAACCAGTTTGCTCGACGTGATTCGCAAAGCGAACGTGGCGGCGGGAGAATCAGGCGGGATCACCCAGCACATTGGCGCCTACACCATTTCTTTTCCTCATCCCGAACGCAAAGGCGAGGTTCAACAGATTACTTTTCTCGACACACCGGGCCACGCCGCGTTCAGCGCGATGCGTGCGCGTGGCGCGAACGTCACCGATCTGGTTATTCTCGTGGTCGCGGCCACCGATGGCGTGATGCCGCAAACGCTCGAAGCTCTCAGTCACGCGCAAGCGGCGAAAGTTCCAATCCTTGTGGCCGTGAACAAATGCGATCACCCGAACGCCAATCCGATGAAAGTCCGCCAGCAACTTCAGGACAAAGGTCTGGTTCCAGACGATTGGGGTGGCGATACGATTTTCGTCGATTGCTCGGCCTTGACGAAACAGGGCGTGGATAAACTGCTTGAAATGATTTTGCTCCAGGCCGATTTGCTCGAACTCAAAGCGAATCCAAATCGTCGCGCCAAAGGAAACGTTATCGAATCCGGTCTGGAACCCGGCGGCCCGACCGCCACGGTTCTGGTGCGCAAAGGAACGTTGCGAGTCGGCGAAGTTGTGATCTGCGGCCAATTTTGGGGTAAGGTTCGCGCCCTCATCAACGAGGAAGGCGAGCGACTCAAGGAAGCGGGCCCGTCGGTTGCGGTCAAACTACTGGGACTGAACGGCGTGCCGGAAGCGGGTTTGGAATTCAGCGCGGTTGAAAACGAAAAGAGCGCGCGCGACCTGGGCGAGCAACGTTTTCTGGAAGCGCGGAAAATTGCCGGCGAAGCACGCACCAAGGTTACACTGGAGACGTTGTTTGCCACGCTGGACGCCAACGCCTCGAAGATGCTTAAGGTTGTGGTCAAGGCTGACACGCAGGGGTCGGTCGAAGCCATCGTCGAGGCTCTCAAGAAAATCGAGTCTGAGAAGGTTTCGCTTGAAATCATTCACAGAGCGGTGGGAACGATCACGGAATCAGATGTCTCGCTCGCCTCGGCTTCCGATGCGATTATTCTGGGATTCCACACGCGCATTGACAACGGGATTTCGGACGCCGCCAAGCGCGAGGGCGTCCAGATCAAACTGTACGCGATCATTTACGAATTGATCGATCACGTGAAGGAAGCAATGGCCGGCCTGCTTGATCCGATCAGCAAAGAAGTGGTGATTGGATCGGCTGAGGTGCGCAAACTTTTCGAATTGTCCAAGGGCGGCAACGTCGCAGGTTGCATGGTTTCCAGCGGTCGCATTGTCCGCGGGAAAGTCCGCGTGATGCGGCGTAAGGGGTTGATTTACGAAGGAGTGACCCAGTCGTTGCGCCGGTTCCAGGACGAAGTCAACGAAGTGCGCTCCGGAATGGAATGCGGTATTCGCTTGGACGGCTTTAACGAATTTCAGGTGGGTGATGCGATCGAGTGCTACACTATCGAAAAGGTCGCGGCGTCCAAACTTTAGAATTCTATGACAAAACAGATCAGGATTAAGAGGACGATAGCGATTACGAAGCAATCCAAGGATTTCACCTCTTAGTCGCATCGATATTTTTATCTCACTCTAACTTCTCATGTCCCTCAGAATGCAACGGGTTCGGGAACTCTTGAAGCGCGAAATTGGCGAGGTCATTCGACGCGAATTGCCCGTCGAACAAGCCGGGCTGATCAACATCAACGACGTCATGGTCTCGGGCGACCTTCACTCGGCTCTGGTTTACGTGGGTATCTTCGGGACCGATGAGCAAAAAAAACACGGAACCGCGCTCCTGCAAAAAGAGCGCAAGCGTCTGCAGACTCTCGTCGGCAAGGGCGTCGTCCTCAAATACACTCCGCAACTCCGGTTTATCGTCGATGACTCCATCGAACGCGGCAACCGCGTGCTGGAAATCCTCGACGAACTCGATCAGTCCACCCCCAAGGAATGAAAGCTTATCCGCAAGTGGTCGGCCGAATCATTGAACAGATTCGCGCCAGCAAAACTTTTTGCATCGTCGGCCATGTCCGCCCGGATGGCGATTGCATCGGCTCCCAGGTTGCGCTCTCTCTCGCGTTGAAGAACGAGGGGAAAACCGTCAGCTGCTGGAATGAGGATTCGGTGCCCGACAAACTTGTTTTCCTGGATCCGGACCACGTGATGGAGAAACCAAAATCCGGATTTGAGTTTGATTGCGTGATCGCTGCGGATTGCGCCAGTTTTGAGCGCCTCGGTAAATGCGGTCCGGCCATCGGGAAGCGCAAATTGTTCATCAACATTGATCATCATCAAAGCAATACCCGCTACGCAGACATCAACTGGATTTCAGCGCGCGAAGCTTCCACGGGAGAACTCATCTTCAAGCTGTTGAAGGTCGCTTCCTGGCCCATCACTCCCAAAATTGCGGATTGCCTTTTCACGGCGGTTTCGACGGACACAGGCTCGTTTCAATATGCGACGACCAAGCCGATGACTTACAACACGGCGGGTGAACTCGTCAAACGGGGAGCGAATCTCGCGAAAATTTGCGACGAAGTTTACCAGTCGCATCCCATGTCGCGCGTCCGGCTCTTGAAGCACCTCTACAATAAATTCCGGCTCACCCATGACAACCAGATCGCTTATCTCTGGTTGAAGAAAAAAGATTTTGCCCGCACCGGCGCCGACACCTCCGAGTCGGAAGGGCTGATTGATCATATCCGCGACATGGAACCTGTGGAAATCGCGTGCGTCTTTGAAGAGATCGAACCGGAAATTACCCGCATCAGTCTGCGCTCCAAAACGGAAAAAGTGAACGTGAACGAAATCGCGGCGCTCTTCGGTGGCGGCGGGCATAAAGCTGCGGCTGGCGCTCGCATTCCCGGCAGTCCTCTTTCCGTCCAGCGCCGGGTCATTGGCGCGATCAAAAAAGCGCTCGATTCCAAGAATTGATTCATGGAAGCATTTGACTCCTTCGACGGCGCGGTCCTCATCGACAAGCCCACAGGCCCGACTTCGCACGATGTCGTTGATGCAATCCGCCGTAAATTTCAGATCAAAAAAGTCGGACACTGCGGTACGCTCGATCCTAACGCGAGCGGGCTTCTCATCATCGTTCTTGGAAAAGGAACCAAGCTTTCTGAGAAATTGATGGGCGGCGACAAAGTTTACGAAGGCACCATGAAGTTCGGGGAAACAACCAGCAGTTACGATGCAGATGGCGAATTGGTCGCTTCCCTGCCCGTTCCGCCAATGACGCTCGACGAATTGAACGAAGCTGCCGCGACGTTTCAAGGCGACCAAATGCAAATGCCGCCCATGGTTTCCGCCATCAAGGTCGGCGGAGTGCCCCTTTATAAACTGGCGCGTAAAGGAATCGAAGTTGAACGAAAGCCGCGCCTCGTCCGCATTTACAGTTTTCGATTTTCAAAATACGATGAACCAATTGGACAATTCCGGGTGGGATGCACCAAGGGAACTTATGTTCGGAGCATCGCTCACGATATTGGGCAGAAGCTGGGTTGCGGCGCACATTTGCATACCTTGCGCCGCCTCGCCTCGGGAAGTTTCGATATTGCCGAATCGCTTCCGCTCGGCGATGTCTTGAAGCTGTCACTCGCCGATCTTGAAAAGAGAATAATTCCCTACCTGAAACTGGCAACAGCGGAATAAAAGAACCAACCTCCAAGCACCAATGAAACTTCAACCATCGAGCACCACGCTTCATACGCTGGAATTTTGCTTTGGAGGTTGGAATTTGAGTTTTCTCTGGAGCCTGGATGCTGGAGCCTGAAGCTCGTATTCCCGTTGTGAACATCATTCACGCCGCTCACGAACTGAATCCTGGCACTCGCAAAGCTTGCCTCGCCATTGGCGTCTTCGATGGGGTGCATCTTGGACATCAACAAGTCATCCGGCGAACGATTGCCGATTCGCGTCAGCACGAAGCCATTTCCGTCGCCGTCACTTTTGATTGCCACCCGAACTCCGTGGTGGCGCCGGAACGCACTCCGCCCCTCATTTATCCACTTTCCAAAAAACTGGAGGTCATCTCTTCGCTCGGGGTCGATACGGCCCTGCTCCTTCATTTCGACAAACCGATGAGCCAGGTTCCCGCCGAGGAATTTATTCGTGGGCTCGCGCAGCGCTGCAAAAACCTCCACAGCATTTGCGTCGGCAGCACTTTTACTTTTGGACACAAGCGCCAGGGCAATGTGGAAATGTTAAAGATATTGGGCCGCGAACTTCACTTCGAGGTCCATGGCCTCAGCGCCGTTTCGCTCGACGGCGAACGCGTCAGCAGCACACGCATTCGCGAAGCCGTCCGGGCCGGCAATTTGGATGCCGCCAGCCAGATGCTGGGACGTGCCTATTCGCTCGCCGGTAAAATCGTCGAAGGCGACCAAATCGGGCGCACCCTTGGATTCCCCACGGCCAATCTCGAGAGCGCCGACCTGGTCCTGCCGCCCAACGGAGTTTATGCGGCGCACGCCGAGGTTTCTGGAAAGACCTGTCGCGCCGCAGTGAATATCGGCGTTCGTCCAACGATGGAAAGTCCTACCCCGCGATTACACGTCGAAGCGCATCTCCTCGATTTTGCGGGGGAACTTTATGGAAAGGAAATCGAGCTGACGTTTGTGGAAAAACTGCGAGATGAAAAAAAGTTTCCATCCTTGGAAGAATTGAAACAACAAATCCGTAAAGACATCGAAGCAGCTAAGAAACTTTTTTGAATTGGCGAACTCTGAAAAGAGTAACGAGAAAACGTTTTCTTGAATAGGCAAGTCGAAGACCTTCCGTGTTTCCTTCGCGGCTGAATTGATACCACGAAAAACCAAAGGCGTCAGTTGCTTGAAGCGTGTTGTTCCGGTTTAGAACGCGGCCGTACATCCATGAAAAATTTCTGCGGGCGGAATCGAAGGGGGAAATTGTGAATGCGAGGATCAAGAAACTCCCGTTCAGGAAAGTTTCGGTTTAGGTCGGCAGAAACGCGTGTTTTGACATCGAGGATTCGCGTCAAGACCCCGGTGTGTCTAGCGTTTCGGGATATTCGTTAAACTTCACCCAATAACTTTTCAAAGACAGCATCAGTTCAAGAAACATCTCCGTTGCAGGCGGCTTCACCAGAAAGGATCGCGCTCCGAGGCGATAGGCTTGCTGGATGTCCCGTTGCTCCGACGACGAGGTGAGGACAATCACCAATACCAAATCCAAAAAGGGCTGTTCGCGAATCCACTGCAACACTTCGAGGCCGTGTTTGAAGGGCAGTTTCAAATCGAGAAAGATCAGGCTGGGGAGCGGATGCTTCGCACGATCCTCATACTTTCCAACACCCGCAAGATAATCGACAGCTTCCTGGCCATGCACGGCCAACTGGAGCGGAGTTCGCCTCCTTCAACGCTCGTTTAATCAGGAAAACGTCGTCCTCATTATCTTCGACCAGCAGGATCGTTTGGTTGTGCATTTTCATAAGTCAGTTCAGGGACTGTTTTGAACTGGGGACTGGAAAGTCCCCAGAACCGGCAGACAAGAATGTCCGCCGCTACGTAGCGGCAGGCTATCCAGCCTGGCGGTCCGTGTTTTGGTTCGCCAACCGGCTAAAGCAATTACAAGGTCAAGTTTCATTCCTGCTTAGAGACTGCCTGAAAATGGGTGGAACGGGCTACCAGCCC
>JBDSIW010000354.1:0-4055 GCA_039917795.1 Verrucomicrobiota bacterium
GTCCAGCCAAAGGAATCCACCGTTGAGCAAATATTTCCGCAGGGCATCGACCTCCGCGTCGTCGAGATAAAGACTGCCCGGCTCCACCATGTAAATGAACGGGTAATCGAAAAGTTCCTTATCCGTCAGGCGGAGAAACAAGCCGTTCGGATTTACTTTGATCGAAGTCAATTGCTGGAGGCGGTAGGAAAAATTGAGATCGCTATCCGGCGCATCGGTCATCCATGGACCTCCCCGGGCGAATCCGCCGCTCTCGCGTTTAATCCGGACAAATGTGAAAGCATCCTTCTCGAAGCCCGGCGCATTCGTCCACATGGGCGTTTCGAAGCCGCCATGCTGGCCAATTTCCCGCGGGGTTCGGGCTGAATCGAAATTCCCGCCACGGCCGTACCCTCCGCGAAAGGCCCGCGACCGATACTGCTGCGCAAAAACAATGCCCGCCGCCAGCGAAAGCGCGATCGTGATCCACACGACACGTTTCGGAATTCCGCTTTGGGATGTCCGTCTGGGTTTCACGAATTTATTTAATCGCTGTTGTCGCGGATTTCTCTTCCCTTGCGGGATTGCCGACGATCTCCAGCAACAAGCGTTGCGCGTCGCGGAATCGCGGCGCTTCCTCCAATGCTTCAAGAACGTTGCGCTTCGCCTCGTCTTTGGAATCGCCGCGCCCTTTCAACAAACGCGCCAGCTCGAAATGCACTTCAGCCGGATTTGGCGGGTCGAGCAAAAGTAATTTTCGATCCGCCTCAATTGCCAGATTGTTTTTCCCCAAGGCGACATTGGCCTGCGCCAGCGCGCGGTAAGGCGCCGAAGCCAGCGGATTGATCGCCAGCAAACGTTCGGCGTGCCGGGTCATTGCCGCCCAATCGTTGCGTTCCTGAGCCAGCTCGATCAAGCGCAGCGACAAATCAGTAAAGTCAGATTCCTGTTGCGCGAATTTCTCTAGCGAGGCGAGTTCAGCGTTGGTTTCCTGCAACTGGCGCTGCACCACGGCCAACTGCCAAAGCGGGTTGTCCGCGCGACGCTCTCCGTGATACAAATCGGCCACCGCCAAGAGGACCGGTTTCGCCTCCGCCCACTTTTTCTCCGCGATCAGGTCTTTGGCGGTTCGCATCGCGAGGTAGTAATTCTTCGGGTGCGCTTTTTTCCATTTAAGAAAATCCGCCTCGGATCCGTGAACGGGCGGCTTTTCCAGGTCCGCCCCGGGAGCAAGATTCCCGGCGAGGTCTTTGACGAAGGCGTCGAAATCCCTTTCCAGGTCCGGCAAAGGCGCGGTGTGCGCGGCGATGCTTTCGTTGATCTCTTTTCCATCGCCCAGATCCCGCAGGATTTTTTTCAGCGCCTCAATTCCATATTTCTCGACCAGATGTTCGACCACCATCGAGGATTCGTAATAGGCGAACTGGAGGTGCTGCGGAGTTTTTGGCGCGAGAAAAGCGCCGCTCAATTTTTTGATTGGAGCCAGATCGCCCTCCAGGATCATTTCGCGATAAGCCAGGTCCAGATGCTCTCCCCAGGTTGGATTCGCCCGGCGTTCTTCGTAAACGGAAATCCCCTCGCTCAACCAGCGCGGCATCCGGTTCTTTGTGGCGCTGAGCGTCACGACGTGACAAAACTCGTGCCAGAGTACGCTTTCCCAATTCGCGGGATTGGGAGCCTGCGATGCCGGGCTGTTTGCGGTGATAACCGAGCCGAAGCAAACGCCGAGATACCCGGGATTATCGGGCATTCCAAACGTGCGCACGGAAAAATCTTTTTGCTCCGGAAAAATCTCTACCGTCGTCGGCCCGGCCAGCTCAAATCCATATTTCCGGGTGAGCACTTCTTTGGCGCGGCCCAGCAAATTCAAGACGCGGTCGCCATAAAGCGAGGCTTCGAGCGGCGACATCCGGACCAGAAAATCCGCGTTGGAGAGCGTTTGAAATTTCTCCATTTGTTCGTGCAACATCGAAAGATTATAGGCGGTGACGTCATACTCGTTCTGCTTGTGAACCGCCTCGACAAGCTTCCAGCCGTCGTCCGTTTGGCCAAGGCGCAACCAGTCCTGAGCCAATTGCCGCCGGGCCGGGAAATAATCCGGTTCAAAGGCGAGCGCGCGTTTCTGCGCTGCGGCCCCTTCCTTGAATCGGTATTTCTGCGAGAGCTTTGATCCGATCAGGTAATCGACCTCGGGATTGGTCTTCCAAAATTGAAGGGCGTCGGCGCGAAATTTTTCCTCCTGGGCTTCGTCGTTGTGCAAATGCGCCAGCACCGCGCGATAAGCCAGCGCCTCGGGACGATGAGGATTTACCGCCAGCGCGGTCGCGAGATCCTTCTCTGCGCCGTCGTAGTCCTCGGCGTCAATCTTGTGCTTCGCCAGCAGCAAAAGACTCGGAATATGTTTTGGATTTGCCGCCAGCGCCGCCTTGAGTTGGGTCAACATCTCCGAGCGGTCTCCGGATTCAAATGCGCGGGCTAAATCGCCCAACAGGTCGGCGTCATTCGGGAATTTCTTCAAGCCCGCGCGCGCCGTGTCCGCGGCCAGCGCAAAATCATGTTTGTCCAACGCCAGTTCCGCCGTGGCGAGAAAAGCGTCGCGCGTCGGCGCGTCCATTTTCTCGGCGCGCCGAATACAATTTTCCATGACCAGGCGGGGCTCGACGCCGAGGAGCAGGAGCGCCTGCCCGACGGCGACCAGACTTTCGCCGCTCGGGTAAGACGAGGCGCGCCGATCCAACAGGGCTTTGATGTCCGCCAGCCGACGATTGGCGTTGGTTGAGTCATTTTGAAATAGCGCCGCTTCGCGGGAGAGCAGCAGCATTCGAAAATCAGGATTATAGCCGTTTAAACCCTGGAGCGCGTTTGTGTTCGCGTCGGCATAACGTCCCACCATGAGCTGGGATTTCACGAGCAGGACGCGCCAGTCCGCCGAGCTTCCGGCGTTCACTTTTTTCTGCGCTGTCTGGACTACTTCCGTGTATTTTCCCTTGAGAAATTGATCCTGCGTTTCCTCGAGCGTCTGCGCCAGAACGGGAAACGCCGCCAACAGAAAGAAAACCGCAACAGCGAGTGGCGCGGGGCGAAATAATAAACTGCCGCGCATCGGAAACAGGTTCGGTTTTTTCGCGGTAGTTTTTAATCGGTTCTCTGCGCCTTCGCGCCTTCGCGTTAAACCAAGACCGTGCGGGCTAAAAAAAACGCGAGTGATCCGAAGAATCGCGCCGACCAAAAAACAAAGGATGGGAACTGTTTTTCGATTCAGCACAGAGAATTGATACGCCCATCACACCCGTGAATCAAACTTTGGTCTTTCGTGTCGTGACTCGCAGCCAGATCGTGAGGCAGAATTCCAACCGGGAGCGCGCCGAATTTACCTGCAATTCTTCCTTGTTCACGCAATCGTTCTGCATGCGTTTTTTCATTTTTCCCGCTCAGATTGGTTTCTTTGCTTTCGTGGTGGCTGGTGGATCGCTCGACAGCTTTGCCGAGAAACCCGAGAGGCTCATTTATCCCGAAACGAAAACCGTCGGGCAGATGGATGATTACAACGGCGTGAAGGTCGCCGACCCGTACCGCTGGCTCGAGGACGATAACTCCGAGGCGACCAAAGCGTGGGTGCAGGCGCAGAATAAAATCACGTTCGAATATCTCGGGAAAATTCCGGAGCGCGACGCGATGAAACGGCGATTGACCGAGCTCTGGAATTTCGAGCGCTACGGCGCGCCTTTCAAACGCGGCTCGCGCTATTTCCTCAGCAAGAACGACGGCCTGCAAAATCAAAGCGTGCTTTACACGATGGATTCACTCGAAGCGCCCCCCCGCGTGCTGCTGGATCCCAACAAGCTCTCCTCCGACGGCACGGCGGCGCTGGCGAGTTACGACGTGTCGGAGGATGGAAATCTGCTGGTTTACGCTATATCGCAATCTGGATCGGATTGGCGCGAATGGCATGTGCGCGAGGTGACATCGGGAGCCGATCTGCCGGACCTGGTCAAATGGTCGCGTTTCTCGGACGCGTCCTGGACCCGGGATGGCCGGGGATTTTTTTACAGCCGTTTCGATGAGCCGAGCAAAAC